>DASSPL010000449.1:0-14541 GCA_035699685.1 Burkholderiales bacterium
CGACGTGCTCATGTTGATGGTGATGACGCCGAGCGATTCCGGGTGCAGCGTGCGCGCGGCCGTGCAGAGCGCCACATCGAGCAGCGACATGATCACGCCGCCGTGCACCGTGCCGAGGCTGTTGGTCAGGTGCGCCTCCACCGGCAGCGACAGCTGCGCCGTCCCCTTTCCCAGCTCCTCGGTGAGGATCTTGAGGTGGGAGAGGAACGGGATCTTCTTCTGGTACTCGCGGGCGAACTCCACGGTAACCTGAGCGTTCATATGATCGTCGCGCCGCCGTCGACGGCGATCGCCTGGCCGGTGATGTGGCGCGAGGCCTCCGAGGCGAGCAGCACGGCGAGCCCCTTCAGGTCCTCGTCGTTGCCCAGGCGCTTGGTCGGCGTCCAGTCGCGGATCAGCTCGCCGGTGGTGCCGAGCGTCGCCTTGGTCATCCGCGACGGAAAGAACCCGGGGCAGATGGCGTTCACCGTGATGCCGTGCTCGCCCCACTCGGCGGCCAGCGCGCGCGTGAAGTTGACCAGGCCGCCCTTCGTCGTGTTGTAGGCGATCGTGCGAACGATGCGCGGATCCTGGCCCATCAGGCCGGCGATCGAGGCGATGTTGATCACGCGGCCCCACTTCGCCGGGATCATCGACTTGCGGCCGAGGTACTGCGTGAGGACGAAGACGCCGGTGAGGTTGAGGTTGACGAGCTTGTCCCAGGCCTCGAGCGGATGGTCCTCGGCCGGCGCGCCCCATGTGGCGCCGGCGTTGTTGACGAGGATGTCGACCCTGCCGAGCTTCTTCAGCACCTGGTCGGCGACCGGCGCGATCGCCTCGCGCTTGCCCATGTCGCAGACGTAGGCGGTCGCATCGATGCCCATCTTCTTCAGGTGCGCGACGGCCTCGTCGAGCTCGTTCTGCTTGCGGGCGGTGATCGCGATCTTCGCCCCCATCTCGCCGAGACCTTCCGCGATCTGCAGCCCGAGCCCGCGCGAGCCGCCGGTGACCAGCGCGGTGCGGCCCTTGAGGTCCAGCAGTTGCCTGACGTTCATCCCCGGCAATGCTAATAGAATTTTCTGGTGACAACGCTCGTGATGTTCTCCGGCGGACTGGACAGCACCGCCATGCTGGTGAAGCTGCTCGAGCAGAGCGACGACGCGCTGCGCGTGCATCACATCCGCATGGCGAACCAGGAGGGGCGCGACGCAGCCGAGCAGTCGGCGGTCGAGCGCATCGTCGCCTGGTGCGCCCGACGCTACCGGCCCTTCCGCTATTCCGAATCGGGCCTCGATTTCCGCGGCCTCGCGGCGATCCCGATCGACTACCTCTCGATCGCCTTCGTCGCCTGCCAGGTGGCGATCGACACGCCGGGCTGCAACCGGGTCGCCGTGGCCTCGCTCGCGCGCGACACCGATATCGAGAACCGCTCGGCGCGCCAGCGGCGCGTGTTCGAGGTGATGTATGAGTGCTACCGCGCACGCAAGCTCGGCGAGCCCGAGGTGCAGTGGGTCTACCCGGTCTACCACGCCAGCAAGGCCGAGCTGGCGGCGGCCCTGCCGGCGGAGCTCAAAGACCTTACGTGGTCCTGTCGCCGGCCGGTGCGCCAGGGGGCCGGATTTCAACCTTGCGGCGCCTGCAAGGCCTGCCTTGCCCGTCAGGGCATTTGACTCCAAAATCCGCCGGTCAAGGGGATAAGGGGGGTCGTATGCGAGCACAGCGCAAGGACGGCCGCATACTCATCTACAGCCACGATACGTTCGGCCTGGGCCACTTGCGCCGCTGCCGCACCATCGCGCACGCGCTGGTCGAGCGCTACAAGCAGCTGTCGGTGCTCATCCTGTCGGGCTCGCCGATCATCGGCAGCTTCGACTTCCGCTCGCGCGTCGACTTCGTGCGCGTGCCCGGCGTCATCAAGCTGCGCAACGGCGAGTACACGCCGCTCAACCTGCACATCGACATCGCCGAGACGCTGTCGATGCGCGCTTCGATCATCCAGCACACCGCCGAGATGTTCGATCCGGATCTGTTCATCGTCGACAAGGAGCCGGTCGGCCTGCGCGGCGAGGTGCTGCCGACGCTGAAGGCGCTGAAGCGCCGCGGCACGCGCCTGGTGCTCGGCCTGCGCGACGTGATGGACGAGCCGCGCCTGCTCGAGCCCGAGTGGCAGCGCAAGAAGGCGATGCCCGCGCTGCGCGAGCTCTACGACGAGATCTGGGTCTACGGCCTGCCGCAGATCTGCGATCCGCTCGAAGGCATCGCGCTGCCGCCGCGCGTGCGGCAGAAGATGGTCTACACCGGCTACCTGCACCGCGAGGTGCCGCAGCACGGCACGCCGACCCTGCTGCCCGAGATGACGCAGCGGCCCTACCTGCTCGTCACCACCGGCGGCGGCGGCGACGGCGAGGCGCTGATCGACTGGGTGCTGCGCGCCTACGAGCACGACCCGCTGCTGCCTTACCCGGCGCTCCTCGTGCTCGGGCCGTTCATGGCTCCCGAGCGCCAGGCGGAGTTCATGGAGCGCGCCGCGAAGGTGAAGCGCGTGCATGCGATCACCTTCCACAAGCAGATGGAATCGCTCGTCGCGCGCGCCGCCGGGGTGGTGGCGATGGGCGGGTACAACACCTTCTGCGAGGTGATCTCGCTCGACAAGCGCGCGCTCATCGTCCCGCGCACCGAGCCGCGCCTCGAGCAGTACATCCGCGCCTCGCGCGCCGCGAAGCTGGGCCTGGTCTCCATGCTGAAGGACGACGGCACGTACGATCCGTCCGTGATGGCCGCCGCGCTGCGCGCGCTGCCGCGGCAGAACCGGCCCTCCGACGTGGTGGTGCCCGGGCTCCTCGAGGGCCTCACCAACGTCTCGCGCCTCGTCGCGCCGTGGATGGAGCCCGCCGAGGAAGCGCTGCCGGCGCGCAACGTGTCGCGCATCCACTGACTTGCGGGTCGCGTTTGTTCTAAAGGGGTATCCGCGGCTCTCCGAGGCCTTCATCGCCCAGGAGATCGCGGCGCTCGAGCGGCGCGGCCTCGACATCCTGATCGTCTCGCTGCGCCACCCCACCGACCGGCGGCGCCATCCCGTGCACGACGAGATCCGCGCGCCGGTTGCCTACCTGCCGGAGTATCTCCATCGCGAGCCGTTGCGCGTCCTCAGGGCCTGGCTGGCGATCCGCAAGTGGCCTTCATACGGCCGGGCGCGCGCGCAGTGGCTGCGCGACCTCGCGAGAGACCGAACCGCGAATCGCATCCGCCGCTTCGGCCAGGCGCTGGTGCTCGCCGCCGAGCTGCCGCCGGACATCGAGAGGCTGCATGCGCATTTCCTGCACACGCCGGCGTCGGTGGCGCGCTACGCCGCGCTGCTGCGCGGCCTGCCGTGGAGCGGCTCGGCGCACGCCAAGGACATCTGGACCACGCCGGAGTGGGAGAAGCGCGAGAAGCTCGCCGACTGCGATTGGCTGGCGACGTGCACGCGCGTGAACCACGACCACCTCGCCGCGCTCGCCCCCGCGGGGCGCGTGCAGCTCGCCTATCACGGCATCGACCTCGGGCGCTTTCCGCCGCCGCCGGCTACGCGCCTCGGGGCCGACGGCCGCGATGCGCGCCATCCGGTGACCATCCTGTCGGTGGCGCGCCTGGTCGAGAAGAAGGGCACCGATACGCTGCTCGAGGCGCTGGCGCGGCTTCCGGCCGAGGTGCACTGGCGCTACGTGCATGTGGGCAGCGGACCTCTTCTCGACCGGTTGAAGCAGCAAGCCGAGCGGCTGGGCATCGCCGGTCGAGTCGACTGGCGCGGCGCGCTCGCCCACGGCCAGGTTCTGGAGGAATACCGGAAAGCAGACCTCTTCGCGCTCGCCTGCCGTGTCGCCGCAGACGGCGACCGCGACGGCTTGCCCAACGTGCTGGCCGAAGCGCAAAGCCAGGGGCTCGCGTGCGTCGCGACGCGCGTATCGGCCATCCCGGAGCTCGTGCAGGACGGCGCGAGCGGCGTCCTGGTGCAGGAGAACGACAGCGCTGCGCTCGCCGGGGCGCTGCAGGCGCTGATCCGCGATCCGGCGCGGCGACGCGCATTGGGCGAGGCCGGGCAGGCGCGCGTGCGGGCGCAGTTCACGCTGCAAGCGAACTTCGAGCGCCTGGCCGCAAGATTCGGACTGCCCGCGCCGGCGCATGCGGATCGCGTTCTACGCACCGCTTAAGTCGCCGACGCACGGCACGCCTTCGGGCGATCGCCGCGTAGCCGGACTGCTGATGGACGCGCTTGCCCTGGCCGGGCACCGCGTCGAGCTGGCGTCGACCTTCCGCAGCTACGACGGCGAGGGCGACGCGGAACGGCAGAAGGCGCTGCGCGCGCAGGGGCAGATGGTGGCCGAGCAGCTGGCCGAGCAATGGCGCGCCACGCCGCCCGAGGCGCGGCCGCGGCTCTGGTTCACCTACCACCTCTACTACAAGGCGCCCGACTGGCTCGGCCCGGCGGTGAGCGACGCGCTCGGCATTCCCTACGTCATCGCCGAGGCCTCGTACGCCGCGAAGCGCGCGCACGGCCCGTGGGCGCTCGGCCACGAGGCGAGCGCCGCTGCGATCCGCCGCGCTGCGCTGGTGCTCTACCCGTCGCGCGACGACTTCGCCGGGTTGAGCCAGGTGGCCGAAGAGAAGCGGCTCATGCACCTGCCGCCTTTCCTGGATCTCGCGCCGTACCGCGCGGCGATCGGCCGGCGCGAACAGCTGCGCGCGCAGCTTGCCCAGGAACGGAGCCTGGACCCGTCGGTGCCCTGGATCGCCGTGGTGGCGATGATGCGCGCGGGCGACAAGCTCGCGTCCTATCGCGCGCTGGCCGAGGCCATGCGCACGCTCGACGATCTGCGATGGCAGCTCGTCGTCGCCGGCGACGGCGCCGTGCGCCCAGAAGTGGAGAAGCTGTTCAACGGCCGCGCCTGCTTCCTCGGCTCGCTGCGCCAGCGCCGCATCGCCGAGGTGCTCGCGGCGAGCGACCTTTGCGCGTGGCCGGCGGTCAACGAGGCGTACGGCATGGCGCTTCTCGAGGCGCAGGCCGCAGGCGTGCCGGTCGTGTCCTGCCTAACGCGCGGCGTGCCCGACGTCGTGCAGGACGGCCGCACCGGCGTGCTGGTTCCTTACGGCGACGAAGCCGCCTTCGCCGCCGCCGTTCGCTCGTTGCTGCTCGGCGCCGAAAGAAGAAGGCAGCTGGGAGCCGAGGCGGCGCGCTATGTCGCCGCCGAGCGCAGCCTCGAGGCCGCGGCGCAGCGCATACAGGCCGCACTCGCTGCGCTGTGAAGCTTGCACTGCTTCGCCACGGCGACACGGCGTGGAGCGCCGAGGGCCGCATCCAGGGGCGCAGCGACGTCCCATTGAGTGATGCGGGGCGCGCCGGGTTGCGCGACCTTCGCATTCCTCCCGGCCTGCGCGTGGTGTGCAGCCCGCTGCGCCGGTGCGTCGAGACCGCGGAGGCGATGGGTCATCCGGATGCCGTGCGCGAGCCGCGGCTCGCCGAGATGAGCTGGGGCGCATGGGAAGGCCGCCGGCTCGCCGAGCTGCGCGATGAGCTCGGCGAAGCCATGCGCGCCAACGAGGCGCGCGGCTGGGATTTCCGTCCGGAAGGCGGCGAAAGCCCGCGCGAGGTGCTGGCGCGGGTGCGCGGCTGGCTCGCCGAGCTGCGCGAGCCGACGCTCGCGGTCACGCATCGCGGCGTCATCCGCGCCGTATTCGCCGCGGCGAGCGACTGGGACCTGCTCGGCAGGCCGCCCGTCAAGCTCGACTGGGGCGCGCTGCACTTCTTCAGCATCGGCGCGGATGGCTCGCCGTCCATCGAGCGGCTGAACGTGCGATGAAGGTCTTCTTCTACGTCCAGCACCTGCTCGGCATCGGCCACCTGAAGCGGGCGTCGACCGTGGCGCGTGCCATGCGCGAAGCCGGGATCCAGGTCACGCTGGCGAGCGGCGGATTGCCGCTGCCGGGCATCCCGGTCGATGTGCAGCTCGCTCCCATGAGCGCCGCCGACATGACGTTCAGGTCGCTCGTCGACCAGGGCGGCCGGGTGGTCGACGACGAGTGGAAGCGGCGGCGCGCGGCGACGCTGATCGACGTCTGGCGCGCCTCGCGCGCCGATGCGCTGGTGCTGGAGCTCTTTCCCTTCGGCCGGCGGCAGATGCGCTTCGAGCTGCTGCCGCTCCTCGAGGATGCGCAACGCGTGGCGAAGCGGCCGCTGGTGGTCTGCTCGGTGCGCGACGTGATCCAGAGCAAGCCGGGGCGCGACGAAGAGACGGTCGGCCTGGTCGAGCGCTACTTCGACCGCGTCATGGTGCATGGCGACCCGCGCGTCGTGCCCTTCGAGCGGACCTTCGCGGCGGCGCGACGCATCGAGAGCCGCGTGCATTACACCGGCTACGTGGTGGATGAAGTCCCCCCCGGGAACGGTAGCCGCGGCGAGGTACTGGTCAGCGCCGGCGGCGGCGCGGTGGGCAAGCGGCTGCTCGAGACCGCGCTCCTAGCGCGCGAGCACACGCTGCTGCGCGGTGCGACCTGGCGCCTGCTGGCGGGGGTAAACGCCAGCGACGCCGACTTTCGGGCGCTCTCGCGCAAGGCCGGCCCGGGCGTGATCGTCGAGCGCAGCCGCGACGATTTTCAGGCGATGCTGGGCGCGGCCGCGCTGTCGATCAGCCAGGCCGGGTACAACACCGTGGCCGAGACCCTCAAAGCGCGCGTGCGCGCGCTCTTCGTGCCTTTCGCGGGGGACGGCGAGTCGGAGCAGCCGCTGCGCGCCGGGCTGCTCGCGGCGCGTGGCGCCGCAACCATGCTTCCAGAGGATCAACTGTCTCCGGCCAACCTGGCCGCGGCGGTGAACCGCGCCGCGAAGGCACCCCAGCCTTCCGCGGATATCGTGGATCTGGATGGCGCGCGCAAGAGCGCCGAGTTGATGAAGCAATGGCTTTCGTGAAGCGCGGCCTGGGTCGCCCCCCTGACGAGCGGGGGGTTTTGCTTAAAGGCAAACCCCCCGTTCGCTTCGCTCCCGACCCCCTTGTCAGGGGGGCGAACCGGTGACTTGGCGAGCGCTGGAAGAAGAGTTCGCACGCTGGCGCGCTGCCGGCCGCACGCCGGACTTCTGGTGGCGCGACGACGACGCGACGAAGCCGACGCCGGAGCTGCGGCGCCTGCTGGCGTTGTCCGCGAGCAGCAACGTCCCGCTCGCGCTCGCGGTGATTCCGCTGGCCGCGGTGCCGGAGCTCTTTGCGGAGCTGTCGGCGAGCGTGCTCATGCACGGCACGGATCATCGCAACCGCGCGGCGGCGGGGGAGAAGAAGACCGAGTTCGCGGTGACCGAGGGCGAGGACGCCGCGCTCGCGCGGCTGGCGAGCGGCCGCGCGCGCCTCGCGGCGCTCGCCGGAGGGGCGTTCGTGCCGGTGCTCGCGCCGCCCTGGAATCGCGTCAAGCCGTCGCTGGTGCCGAGACTCGCGTCGGCCGGACTGCGCGGCCTCAGCCGCTATGGCGCGCGCGCCAGCGGGACGCGCGCCGAAGTCAATACGCATGTCGACATCATCGACTGGCGGGGCAGCCGCGGGTTTTGCGGCGAGCAGGCGGCGCTGGCCCTGGCGGTGCGCCACCTTGCAGCCCGCCGCACCGGCGCGGCCGACGCGGAGGAGCCGACGGGCGTCCTGACGCACCATGCCGTGCACGACGCGGCGGCGTGGGATTTCCTCGAACAATTGTTCGCAAGGACGCGCCGCCTGGGCGCGAGCTGGCGCGAAGCCGGCGAGCTATTTCCTTCGGCGAGCTGACGGCGGCCCTTATACTCGGCCGGCGAGGGGGAGCTTGGCCGATCTACTGACTATCCGTGACCTGCGGGTCACCATCGACGTCGACGCCGGACAGATCAAGGCCGTCGACGGCGTGTCGTTCCGCGTGCCCGAGCGCGGAACGGTGGCGCTGGTCGGCGAGTCGGGCTCCGGCAAGTCGGTGGTGGCGCAGTCGATCATGGGCATCCTGCCGCGCATCGCGCGCATCGAGTCGGGCGAGATCCTGTTCCGCGATCCGGCCCAGCCGGGCTCGGTGGTCGACCTGTCCCGGCTTCATCCCTACGGCCCGCAGATGCAGGCCATCCGCGGCGGGCGCATCTCGATCATCTTCCAGGAGCCGATGACGGCGCTCTCGCCGCTGCACACGGTCGGCAACCAGGTCGGCGAGTCGCTGGCCCTGCACCGGCCGGGCATGGGCCGCAGCGAGCGGCGGGACGCGGTGATCGAGATGCTGCGCCTGGTCGGCTTCCCCGACCCGGTCAAGGCCTTGCACACCTATCCGTTCGAGCTCTCCGGCGGCCTGCGCCAGCGCGCCATGATCTCCATGGCGCTCGTCTGCCGGCCGGCGATGCTGATCGCCGACGAGCCGACCACCGCGCTCGACGTCACGATCCAGGCCCAGATCCTCCAGCTCATCCGCGACCTCCAGCGCGAGCTCGGCATGGCGGTTCTCCTCATCACCCACGACCTCGGCGTGGTGGCCAACATGGCGGCGGAGGTGGTGGTGATGTATCGCGGCCGCGTGATGGAGTCGGGCACGGTCGAGGACATCTTCCACGACCCGCAGCACCCCTACCTGCAGGCGCTGATGCGCGCGGTGCCGCGCTTCAACATGGCGCCGGGGGAGCGGCTGACGCCGATCCGCGAGGTCCAGGTCACCGACGAGCACCTCATCACGCGCGTCGGCACGCCGGCCATGCCGCTGCCGGGCATGCTGCTCGACGTGCAGCACCTGACGAAACGCTTCGCCATCCGCAAGCGCGGCCTGCGCAAGCAGGAGCAGCAGCTGGTCGCCGCGGTGGACGACGTCAGCTTTTCCGTCGAGCGCGGCGAATGCCTGGGCCTGGTCGGCGAGTCGGGCTGCGGCAAGACCACCACCGCGCGCATGATCCTGCGCTCGATCACGCCCGACGCCGGCTCGATCACCTTCTACGACCACGGCGTGCCGAAGGACGTGCGCACGCTGGCCGGCGACGAGCTTTTCGCCTACCGGCGCAAGGTGCAGTTCGTGTTCCAGGACCCCTTCAGCTCGCTCAACCCGCGCATGACGGCGTACGACATCGTCAGCGAGCCGCTGGTCATCCATAGCATCGGCGACTCCGACGAGCGCTTCCAGCGCGTGAAGGAGATGATGGCGCTGGTCGGGCTCGACATGAGGTTCCTGCGCCGCTATCCGCACAGCTTCTCCGGCGGTCAGCGCCAGCGGATCGGGATCGCGCGGGCTCTGGCGCTGGGGCCCGAGCTCCTGCTGCTGGATGAACCGGTCTCGGCGCTGGACGTGTCCGTGCAGGCGCAGGTGCTGAACCTGCTCCTCGACCTGCGCCGGGCGCTCGGCCTCACGTACATCTTCATCTCGCACAACCTCGCCGTGGTGAACTACCTCGCCGACCGCATCGCGGTGATGTGCGCCGGGCGCCTGGTGGAGATCGCGCCGGCGCAGGAGCTTTTCCGCAACCCGCAGCATCCGTATACCAAGGCGCTGCTCGCCGCGGTGCCCGATCCGAATCTCGACCGCAAGCTGGACTTCGACGCGCTCATGGAAGGCAAGGCCTCCGATCCACGCGCGTGGCCGAGCCAGTTCCGCATCGCCGAGGAAGGCAAGCCCGGCATGCTTGAAGTCGGCAAGCAGCACCTGGTGCGCGCGCGCGCATGAAAATCGGCCTGTTCCTCCTCGCTATCGCGACGTCGGCGCAGGCCCTGGTCGAGCCGCCTGCGTTCGTGGAGCACGTGGCGGCCGGCAAGCTGCCGCCGGTCGACAAGCGCGTGCCGCAGAAGCCGATGGTCGTGCCGCTCGGTGAGGCCGGCACCAGCCTCGGCAAGCATGGCGGCACGCTGAACACGCTCGCCGGGCGCAGCCGCGATACGCGGCTATTCACCATCTACGGCTATGCGCGCCTGGTCGGCTACGACCGCAGCCTGCGATTCGTGCCCGACATCCTCGAATCGTTCGAGGTGCAGGAGGGCCGCGTCTTCACGCTGCACCTGCGCAAGGGCCATCGCTGGTCCGACGGCCACCCGTTCACGGCCGAGGACTTCCGCTACTACTGGGAGGATGTCGCCAACAACAAGGAGCTCTCGCCGTCGGGGCCGCCGCGCGACCTGGTGGTCGACGGCCAGCCGGCGAAGTTCGAGGTGCTGAATGAGAGCACGGTGCGCTATAGCTGGGACAAGCCGAACCCGCACTTCCTGCCGCGCATGGCGGGCGCCTCGCCCCTCTTCATCTTCCGGCCGGCCCATTATCTCAAGCGCTTCCACAAGAAGTACTCGGCCAAGGTGCAGAAGGAGGACGCCGACGGCACGGCGAAGCGCAAGTGGTCGGCGGTGCACAACCGCGTCGACAACCTCTACGAGGCCGACAACCCCGATCTGCCGTCGCTCAACCCGTGGGTCAACACCACGCGGGCGCCGGCCGACCGCTTCGTCGCAGTGCGCAATCCCTACTTCCACCGCGTCGATGCCAACGGCCGCCAGCTGCCCTACATCGACCGCCTGGTCCTCGCCATCGCCGACCCGAAGCTGATCCCGGCCAAGACCGGCTCCGGCGAGGCCGACCTGCAGGCGCGCGACCTGAACTTCAACAACTACACCTTCCTCAAGCAGGGCGAGAAGAACAACAACTACCGGACGCTGCTCTGGCGGCCGGGACGCGGCGCGCACTTTGCGCTGTTTCCCAACCTGAACGTGAACGACCCCGTGTGGCGTGCGCTGCTGCGCGATGTGCGCTTCCGCCGCGCGCTGTCGCTCGCCATCGACCGCTCGCTCGTCAACCAGGTGCTGTACTTCGGCCTTGCCGTGGAGTCGAACAACACGGTGCTCGAGGCGAGCCCGCTTTTCACCAGCCTTTACCGCAGGCAGTGGGCGCGCTACGACCGCAAGGGCGCGAACCAGCTCCTCGACGAGCTCGGCCTCAAGCGCGGCGGCGACGGCGTGCGCCGCCTGCCCGACGGCCGGCCGCTCGAAGTCATCGTCGAGACGGCGGGCGAGAGCACGGAGCAGACCGACGTGCTGGAGCTCGTGCGCGAGACCTGGCGCGAGGTGGGGATCAAGCTCTTCTCGAAGCCGTCGCAGCGCGAGGCGTTCAGGAACCGCATCTTCGCCGGCGAGACGGTGATGTCGGTGTGGAGCGGGCTGGAGAACGGCCTGCCGACGGCCGACACGTCGCCCGACGAGCTGGCGCCGACCAGCCAGCTGCACCTGCAGTGGCCGAAATTCGGCCAGCACTACGAGACCGGCGGCAAGAGCGGCGAGGCGCCCGACATCGCCGAGGTGAAGGAGCTCGCCGCGCTCTACAAGGCGTGGCAAGGCGCGGCGACGAGCGAGGAGCGCGAGAAGATCTGGCATCGCATGCTCACGCTGCACGCCGAGCAGCAGTTCGTCATCGGCGTGGTGGCCGGCGTGCCGCAGCCGGTGGTGGCGCGCGATCGGCTGATGAACCTGCCGAAGGACGGCTTCTACAACTGGGATCCGGGCGCATTCTTCGGCATCTACCGTCCGGATACGTTTTGGTTTAAATGATCCGCTACACGATCCACCGCGTGCTGGTGATGATCCCGACGCTGCTCGTGATCAGCTTCGTCACCTTCGCCATCATCAAGCTGCCGCCGGGCGACTTCCTGTCGAACCAGATCGCCGAGCTGCAGAGCCAGGGCGACAAGGCGGCGCTCGAGAAGGTCGAATTCCTGCGCAAGCAGTACGGCCTCGACAAGCCGTTCCTCGAGCAGTACGCGATCTGGGTCGGCATCTGGCCCTCGGAGGGCAAGTTCTCCGGCCTGCTGCAGGGCGACTTCGGCTGGTCCTTCGAGCACGACATGCCGGTGAAGGACGTGGTGGGCGACCGGCTGCTCCTGTCCTTCATATTGAACTTCTCGGTCATCCTGTTTACCTGGGCGGTCGCATTCCCGATCGGCGTCTATGCCGCCACGCACCAGTACAGCTGGGGCGACCACGGGCTCACCTTCCTCGGCTACATCGGCCTCGCCACGCCGAACTTCCTGCTCGCCCTGGTGCTGATGTACTTCGCCAACGTGCAGTTCGGGCTGTCCATCGGCGGCATCATGGACGCCGAGTATCTCGGCCAGCCGTGGAGCTGGGCCAAGGCGCGCTCGGTGCTCGAGCACCTGTGGATCCCGGTGATCGTCATCGGCACCGCCGGCACCGCCGGCATGATCCGGCGGCTGCGCGCCAACCTGCTCGACGAGCTGCAGAAGCAGTACGTCACCACCGCGCGCGCCAAGGGCATGCCGCCCTTCCGCCTGCTGGTGAAGTACCCGCTGCGCATGTCGCTCAACCCGTTCATCGCCGACATCGGCAACCTGCTGCCCTCGGTCATCTCGGGCTCGGCCATCGTCGCCGTGGTGCTGTCGCTGCAGACCTCCGGACCGATGCTGCTCGAGGCGCTGCGCAGCCAGGACCAGTACCTCGCCGGCTCGTTCCTGATGTTCCTCGCCTTCCTCACCGTGATCGGCATGTTCATCTCGGATCTGCTGCTTGCAGCCTTGGATCCTCGGATTCGGTTGACGGGGGGCGTGGCCAAGTGAGCGTGTTTCTGGTTTGCCCCCCTGACAAGGGGGGCGCGAGCAACGCGAGCGGGGGGGGTTGCTTTTCGGAAAACCCCCCGCTCGCCTGCGGCTCACGACCCCCTTGTCAGGGGGTCGAGCCGTGAGCGAGAAGCTCGAACACTACGTCTCGAAGGACCCCTGGGATCCCAGCGCGGCCGAGGCGCTGACCCCCGAGCAGGAGCGCTTCTACCGCGCCTCGCAGTGGCGGATCATGTGGTGGAAGTTCCGCCGCCATCGCATCGCCGTGGCGGCGGCGCTGATCCTCGCGGTGTTCTACGCCTCGACGCTGGTGAGCGAGTTCATCGCGCCCTACAACCTCCACACGCGCGACACGACGCACATCTACGCGCCGCCGCAGCAGGTGCACTTGTTCCACGACGGCCGCTTCATCGGCCCGTTCGTGTACGGCTACAACATGCAGCTCAACATGGAGAACCTGAAGCGCGAATACCGCGAGGATCCCTCCAGGCTGTACCGCGTGCGCTTCTTCTGCCTCGGCGACGAGTACCGCTTCTGGCAGCTGGTCGACGGCAGCTTCCACTTCTTCTGCCCCGCCGAGGGCGGCACGCTGCATCTCCTCGGCACCGATCGCCTGGGCCGCGACCTGTTCTCGCGCATCGTCTACGGCACGCGCATCTCGCTCACCGTCGGCCTGCTCGGCATCGCGGTCAGCTTCATCATCGGCCTGACGCTCGGCGGCATCTCCGGCTATTACGGCGGCAGGATCGACAACGTCATCCAGCGCTTCATCGAGATGGTGCGCTCCTTCCCCGAGCTGCCGCTGTGGATGGCGCTGTCCGCCGCGCTGCCGGTGAACTGGAGCCCGATCCTGGTGTACTTCGGCATCACCATCATCCTCGGCCTGCTGGATTGGCCGGGACTCGCGCGCGCGGTGCGCTCCAAGCTCCTGGCCCTCAGGGAGGAGGATTTCGCCACCGCCGCCGTGCTCATGGGCGCGAGCCCGGCGCGCGTCATCGGCCGGCACCTGCTGCCCTCGTTCGCGAGCCACCTGATCGCCTCCGCGACGCTGTCCGTGCCGGCGATGATCCTCGGCGAGACCGCGCTTTCGTTCCTGGGTCTGGGCCTGCGCCCGCCGGTGACCAGCTGGGGCGTGCTGCTGAACGAGGCGCAGAATATCAACGTGGTGGCCCTCTACCCCTGGCTGATGCTCTCCGTCGTGCCGGTCTTCATCGTCGTGCTCGCCTTCAACTTCTTCGGCGACGGCCTGCGCGACGCCGCCGACCCATACACCGCGACGAGAGGGTGACGTGAACCGCGCGCGGGATTTTCAAGTGTTCTGACATTCCGGCGGCGCCCGGCCGCGTGCCAAAAGGCGTACAGTTGCCGCCGGGGGAATCATGGATCAGTCAGAGAAGCTCGCGCTCGCCGAGGACCGCGTCGCCGACCTGCGCGCGCGCTGGACGCAGGAAGCCACCGCGGCGGCGGTCGCGTTCCTCGAATCGCGGCCGGTCAACTTCGACCTGCCGACGATGGAGAAGGACGGCACCACGTACCTCGACCTGCGCGGCCTGCGCATCGAGCAGACGCAGATCGACAAGGCCTATCTGCGCAACGTGAATCTGCGCTGGGCGGTGTTCCGCGACGTCGGCTTCAAGAACGCGCGCTTCGTCGGCTGCAACCTGAGCCAGGTGACGTTCAGCGAGTGCTACCTGCGGCGGGCGCAATTCGAGAAGTGCGACCTGGTGAATTCGCGCTTCGACTCGTGCGACTTCTCGCAGGCGCGGATCGTCGAGAGCCGCATCGACTTCGCGGCGTTCAAGAACTGCGAGGTCGGCCTGCAGAACATCGAGTTCCGCAAGGACGTCACGCCTCGCGCCATGGTACGTGTTTGCCGCAGCCTCAAGCTGAACTCCATGTCGATGGGCAACTTCGCCGATGCGGGCCACCTGACGTATCTGGAGAAGACCTACGAGCGCCTCGGCCACTACCGCGACAAGGCATGGTTGCCCTGGCTCGGCTCGGCC
>DASSPL010000450.1:0-2582 GCA_035699685.1 Burkholderiales bacterium
GGAGCTCTTGGCGTGGCTCGCCGCCTCCGCCGCCTCGCGCGCGAGGCGCAGCGCTTCTTCGCTGCGCTTGTGGTGCGTGACGTCGCGCGCCACGGCGATGCGGCCCATGCAGCGGTTGGCGCCGTCCAGCAGCGGCGCCACCGCCACCTGGATGTCGAGCGGCGTTCCCGACCGCGTGCGCGCGCGGGACTCGTACGAGAACTTCTCGCCGGCTATGAGGCGGCGCCGGCGGTCGGCCTCCTGCTGCTGCGTGGCGTCGCCGAGGTCGAGGGTGCGCCCGATCGCCTCGGGCGGCGGGTAGCCGAACATCGCCGCGGCGCCGGAGTTCCAGGTGGTGATGACGCCGGCGAGGTCCGTCGTCCAGATGGCTTCGCTCGACTGCTCGACGATGGTGGCGAGCAGCTTGTTCTTCGACTCGCTCTTGCCCAGCGAGGCGATCAGGCTCTCGATGTTGTTGGCCATGTTGTTGAAGGCCTCGGCGGCGAGGCCGACTTCGGGCGCGCCCTGCACCTCGATGCGCACCGCGTGATCGCCCTGGCTGAAGCGGTTGGCGCCTTCGGCCAGCATGCGCAGCGTGCCGAGGTTGCCGCGGAAGATGAGCCAGATGAACTGCAGCATGAGGAACAGCGTCACCGCGACGATCTGCAGCTGCTTGACGAACTGCGACCACAGGCGGTTGTGCGCCCTGACCGGCGTCATGCTGGCCTTCAGCGTGCCGTAGCCCACGCCGCCGGCGGTCACGTCGATGGACTGCTCCTCGTGCTCGATGACCGCAAGGCGCGCGAACCAGGCGGGGGCATCGAGCCGGTCCGGGGCGTCCTTGGCGGTGATGCGCTTGCCTTCGCGGTCGGTCCACTCGAAGCGCTCGACCTCGCCCTTCCTCACCTGCTGGTTGAGCAGCTGCTCGATCGCGGCGTAGTCGCCGACCAGCGCCTGGTCCGCGACCAGCGGCGCGATGAACGCCAGCGTCTCCCTTTGCACCACGAGCAGGCGCGCCGAATGCTCGGCGGCGCCTTCGGCGACCAGCAGCGCCGTCTGCACGCCGCCGCCGGCGATGATGGCGATGCCGACCGCCAGCATCAGGCGCGAGATGAGCCCGAGGTCCTTCCAGAATCGCAGCACGCGCATCATCGTCGCAGTCTCCCTTTGCCCGGACGGCACGCTACTTGACCTGCGTGGTCTTGTAGAACTTGCGGTAGTTGTCGTAATCGCGATCGTCGGCGGCGACGAAGCCGAGCTCGCTGTTCATCTTGAGCAGGTCCGAGCCGGCCTGCAGCACCTTGATGCCCTCGGGGTCCTTCGACATGTCGATGAGGGCGGCGCGCACCGCGGCGACCTTCGCCGCCGGCACCTTCGGGTTCGCCATGATGCAGAGGTCCTGGTAGACCTCGGAGGTCCACAGGGCGCGGTACTCGAAGCCTTCGCGGCGGCCGTAGCGCGCCATCACCGAGCTGTTGACGCCGGCGGCGGCGACCTTGTTGACGCGCAGCTGCGCCGACGACGCCTCCTGGTTGCCGGTGAAGACGACCTTGACGTCCACCTTGGCGCGCAGCAGCGCGTCCATCGGCAGCCAGTAGCCGGTGAAGCCGTCGGGCGTGACGAAGGCCACTTCCTTGCCGCTCAGCTCGTGCAGCCCCTGGATGCCCGAGTCGACCGGGACCACGATCTGCGAGCGGATGCCGGGGCCAGCGGGCCGGGCGATCACCTTCCAGCCGAGGCGGTCGCGCTCCGGGGTGAAGAAGTGGTTGGTGTACTGAAAGTCGTAGCCGCCGGCTTCGGCGACCAGGTTGCCTTCCTTGGCGGTCTTGGCGAGCTTCAGCTCGAGCGGCACCCCGCTCTTCGCGCTCACGTACGTCAGGATCGGGTTCCAGTATTGCGCGGTCAGCGAAACGGTGCGCTGGTGCAGCACATAGAAGGTGTGGCGCTGCTGCTGTGCGGCGGCTTGCGGGACAGGCAGCACGACGAGCGCGACGGCCAGCGTCACGGATTGCGCGATGAACCTCCAGGTCATGGCTTTCTCCACGGTGTCAGATACCGACTTTCAGGAACAGCATGCCGCCGCTCAGGACGAGCAGCGTGCCCACCACGCGCAGCATGCCGCCGCTCGTGATGTCCATATGTACCTTGTTGCCCATGTACAGCCCGGCGGCCATCGGCAGCAGGCCGAGCACGTAGGCCGTCTGCAGCCGCGGCTCGAACAGCAGCCCCGCCAGCAGGAACAGCCCGAGGCGGAAGCCGCCGTCGATGGCGATCAGCCAGGAGAACGTGGCGCGCACTTCGCTCTTGTCCTGCAGGCGCCGGGTCAGGTAGATGATGTACGGCGGCGAGCCGACGCCGAACAGCGCTCCGGCGCCGCCGCCGGCGAGTCCGGCCGGGATGGCCCACGAGCGCGACAGCTGGCCGGCGGCCTGCATGCGGAAGATGTTGCGGAAGCCGACGAACATGGTGAACGCGCCGAGCGCGATGAGCACCGGCTTGGTCGGCAGGCTGATGAGCGCGAAGGCGCCGATGCACGCGCCGATCATCCCGGCGGGCAGCAGCACCTTGATCTCGCTCCAGTTGGCCTTCTTGTTGTTGGTGCT
>DASSPL010000451.1:0-5702 GCA_035699685.1 Burkholderiales bacterium
TGTCGTCGACATAGACGTGGCACACGCCGTCCAGGTGCTTGATCATCGGGATGCGCGACTCGCGCGCGAGGCGCTCGATGAGCTCCTTGCCGCCGCGCGGCACGATGATGTCGACGTATTCCCGCAGCTTGATGAGCTCGCCCACCGCGGCGCGGTCGGTGATGGCGATGAGCTGCACCGCCGCCTCGGGCAGGCCGGCGCGCTGCAGGCCGGCGCGCACGCACGCCGCGATCGCGCGGTTCGATTCGATCGCCTCCGAGCCGCCGCGCAGGATCGACGCGTTTCCCGACTTGATGCATAGCGCCGCGGCGTCGGCGGTCACGTTCGGGCGCGACTCGTAGATGATGCCGATCACGCCGAGCGGCACGCGCATGCGCGCCACCTCGATGCCGGTCGGCCTTTTGACCCTTTGCGAGATTTCGCCGACAGGATCCGGCAGCAACGCGACCTGCTCGACGCCGGCCGCCATCTGCTCGACGAGCCGCGGCGTGAGCGTCAGGCGATCGACGAACGCCGCATCGCAGCCGTCGGCGCGTGCTTGCTCGACGTCGCTCGCGTTGGCCTTCAGAATGTTTTTTTCGCTGGAACGGATTTCCCGGGCGATGGCGGCCAGCGCCCGGTTCTTCGCCTCGGTCGTGGCACGCGCCAGGTCGCGCGCAGCCGCTCGTGCCGCGATGCCTAGCTCGCGGACCGCCGCTGCGACGTCAACCTTTTGTTCCATCGAGCAAGTTTAGCCCAAGGCGCACGAACGCCTGCCACGGCTCGTCACCCCGGCCGACGCCCTTGATCGACCGGTCGAGGGCAGCGGCGTCGGCGATCGCCCGCTCCACCTTGCGCGGCGAAAAGCGCCGCAGCGCGCCCTCGACGGCGCGCTTCAGGTTGCGGTTGAAGATGCGCTCGGCGCTGCCTTCGTGCAGGGCGAAAAGGGCGCTGGAAAGCGCGAACAGCACGAAGGGCGGCGCCTCGCCTTCGCCGCGCAAACCCTCGATCACGCGCACGTAGCGCGCGAGGTCGCCGGCCAGCAGCGCCTCGGCGGCGTCGTACGGATCGTAGCGCGCCACGCTCGCCACCGCTTCCTGGACGATTTCCATGGTCAGTTCGCCTTCAGGCGCGAGCAGCGCCAGCTTCTGCAGCTCCTGGTGCGCGGCCAGCAGGTTGCCCTCGACGCGCTCGGCGAGGTACTCGAGCACCTCGCGCGGAGCGCGCTGCTTCTGCCGCGCCAGGCGCTCCGAGATCCACGCCGGCAGGCGCGCGCGGTCCAGCGGCCAGATGTCGACCACGGCGCCGAGGCGCGCGAGCGCGTTGAACCACGCCGAGCCCTGGCCGGTGCGGTCGAGCCGCGGCAGCGTGACGAGGAGCAGCTGGTCGGAGGCCGGCTGCTCGCAGTAAGCGGCGATCGCCGTGCCGCCGTGCGTGCCGGGCTTGCCGGTCGGCAGGCGCAGCTCGATCAGCTTCTTCTCGGCGAAAAGCGACAGGCTGGAGGCGGCGTGCGTGAACTCGCTCCAGTCGAAGCTGCGGCCGGGCTCGAGCACCTGCCGCTCGGAGTACCCGGCGCGGCGCGCGGCGGCGCGCACCGCGTCGGCCGCCTCCATCGCGAGCAACGGCTCGTCGCCGTGGATCACGTAGGCGGGGAGAAGCGTCTTCGCGAGCTGCGCGCCGAGCTCGTTCCCGCGCAGCTGCATCAGAGCGCCCTGGGCTTGGGCGGCTGGGCGGAGGAAAGGCGCCGCAGCAGCTGCTGCACCATGTCGCTCTGCATGTCGCGGAAAAGCAGCAGCTCTTCCGCCTCCTTGGCGAGGATCTCGGCGTCGTTGTAGGTCACGTCGCGCGTCAGGTTGACGGTGCTCGAAGGCAGGTATTCGCCGCCCTTGCCGTCGTGCACCCGGTACGTGATGCTGTATCGCAGCCGGAACTCGCGCACGCGGCCGGTGCCGCCCAGCGACAGGATGGCCTTGTCGCGCAGCTCGTTGGACAGCTCGAGGATGGCGTCGGCGCCCTTCGGGTCTTCGACCACCTTGGCCTGCGTGCCGGCCTCGATGTTGCGCTTGAGCTCGAGCCCGATGCCGGTCCTCGCGTTCGGGATGTAGAGCGAATTGAACGGCACCTGCGCACTGCCGCGGAGCTGGAAGCCGCAGCCGGCCACCATCAACGCGAGCAGCGCGGCAAAGCCCCTCATCAGACCACCAGGTTGATGAGCTTGCCCGGCACCACCACCACCTTCTTCACATTCTGGCCGGCCACGAAGCGCTGCACGTTCGGGTTGGCGAGCGCCAGCCCCTCGATGGCGGCGCGGTCGGCGGCCTTCGGCACGCGGATCGAGCCCCGCAGCTTGCCGTTCACCTGCACGACCAGCTCGAGCTCGTCCTGCTCGAGCGCGGCAGGGTCGGGCTGCGGCCAGGGAGCCTGCATCACGTCCTCGCCGAAGCCGAGCTCCCGCCAGAGCCGATGCGTGATGTGCGGGGCGATCGGCGACAGCAGTCGCAACAGGATGGACATGCCCTCGCGCGACGTTTCGTCCCATTCCGGCAGCTCGTCCAGCGCGTTCAGGATCTTCATGCACGCCGAGGCGACGGTGTTGAACTTCTGCCGCTCGATGTCGTCGTTCGCCTTCTTCAGCTCGAGATGGATCTGGTAGCGGATCTTGCGGTCGACGCTTGCGGCGCACTTCGCGCGCGAGAAGCGATACGCGTAGTCCCATACCTTCTTCAGGAAACGGTAGGAGCCGTCGACGCTCTCGTCGCTCCATTCGAGCGTATTGGTCGGCGGGGAGGCGAACATGGTGTAGAAGCGCGCGGTATCGGCGCCGTACTTGTCGATCAGGGCCTGCGGGTCGACGCCGTTGTTCTTCGACTTCGACATCGTGCCGATGCCGTCGTACACCACCGCCGCGCCATCACGGGTTCTTTTCGCCGACGTTATTTTCCCCTTCGCGTCGCGCTCGACGGTCACATCGGCCGGATTGACCCACTCGCGCCGCCCGCCCGCATCGGTGTAATAGGACTCGGCGAGCACCATGCCCTGCGTCAGCAGGTTCTTGAACGGCTCCGCGACCTCGGGCATCAGACCTTCGTCGCGCATCACGCGCTGGAAGAAGCGCGAATACAGCAGGTGCAGGATGGCGTGCTCGATGCCGCCGATGTACTGGTCGACCGGCATCCAGTAGCCGGCGCGCTCGTCGACCATCTTTGCGCTCTGGTCCGGGCAGCAGAAGCGGGCGAAGTACCAGGACGAATCGACGAAGGTGTCCATCGTGTCGGTCTCGCGCTTCGCCGCGGCGCCGCACGAGGGGCACTTCGTCTGGTAGAACTCGGGCATCCTGGCGAGCGGGTTGCCGGTGCCGTCGGGAACCAGGTGCTCGGGCAGCTTCACCGGCAGCTGGTCGTCCGGCACCGCCACGTCGCCGCATTTCGGGCAATGCACGATCGGGATCGGGCAGCCCCAGTAGCGCTGGCGCGAGATGCCCCAGTCGCGCAGGCGCCACTGCACCTGCTTCTCGCCGAGGCCCTTGGCCTTGAGGTCGGCGGCGATGGCATCGACCGCCTGCTGGTAATTCAGGCCGTCGTACTTGCCCGAGTTGATGAGCACGCCGTACTCGGCGTATTGCTCCTTCCACGGCGCCGGCACGGTGTCGCCGAGCGGATGGCGGATGACCGGCTTGATCGGCAGGGCGTACTTGAGCGCGAACTCGAAGTCGCGCTCGTCGTGCGCCGGCACCGCCATCACCGCGCCTTCGCCGTAGCCCATGAGCACGTAGTTCGCCACCCACACCGGCAGCTTCTCGCCCGAGAGCGGATGCGTGACGTGCATGCCGGTCGGCATGCCCTTCTTCTCGATCTGCGCGAGCTCGGCTTCCATGACGGCGCCGCGCTTGCACTCCTCGACGAACTCGCGCACCTTCGGATCGCGCTTCGCCGCCCAGGTGGCGATCGGATGCTCCGCCGCCACCGCGCAGAACGTCGCACCGAGCAGCGTGTCGGCGCGCGTGGTGAACACCCACAGCGCCTCGCTTTTCCCGTCGAGCGAATACGGAAAGCCAAGGCGCACGCCTTCCGATTTGCCGATCCAGTTCTTCTGCATCAGCTTGACCTGCTCGGGCCAGCCGGGCAGGCCGTCGAGCGCCGCGAGCAGCTCCTCGGCGTAGTGCGTGATGCGGAAGAAGTACATCGGGATCTCGCGCTTCTCCACCAGCGCGCCGGTGCGCCAGCCGCGGCCCTCGATCACCTGCTCGTTGGCGAGCACCGTCTGGTCGACCGGATCCCAGTTGACGACGCCGGTCTTCTTATAGGCGAGGCCCTTCCTGAACATGCGGGTGAAGAGCCATTGGTTCCACTTGTAGTAGTCGGGCTTGCAGGTGGCGAGCTCGCGCTCCCAGTCGAGCGCGAAGCCGAGGCTCTTCAGCTGGGCCTTCATGTAGGCGATGTTGTCGTACGTCCACTTCGCCGGCGGCACGCGGTTCGCCATCGCCGCGTTCTCCGCCGGCAGGCCGAACGCATCCCAGCCCATCGGCTGCAGCACGTTGTAGCCGCGCATCCGGTAGTACCGGGTGAGAACGTCGCCGATGGTGTAGTTCCTGACGTGCCCCATGTGCAGCTTCCCCGACGGGTAGGGGAACATGGACAGGCAATAGAACTTCGGCTTCGCCCGGTCTTCCTCGGCGTGGAAAGAGCGCCGGCTCTCCCAGAACTCCTGCGCGTCGCGCTCGACCTCCTGGGAATCGTATGTGTCTTTCATGGGCAAGCCGCGGATTATAGCTAGCGCGCCGCGCCCTATAATGGGCGCGCTTTGTCGCTTCATCTCGAACTACTCAACCCCGAGCAGCTAGCCGCCGTCACGCTTCCCGACGAGCACGCGCTCATCCTGGCGGGGGCGGGCAGCGGAAAGACCAGGGTCCTCACGACGCGCATCGCCTGGCTGGTGAAGGGCGGGCGCACCGTGCCGTCGCGCGTGCTGGCGGTGACTTTCACCAACAAGGCGGCGCGCGAGATGCTGACGCGCGTCACGGCGATGATGGCGCTCAATCCGCGGGGCATGTGGATGGGGACGTTCCACGGCCTGGCGAACCGCATGCTCAGGGCGCATCACCGCGAGGCCGGGCTGCCGCAGGCGTTCCAGATCCTCGACTCGCAGGACCAGCTCGCGCTGGTGAAGCGCCTGGCGAAGAGCCTCAACATCGACGACGAGCGCTTTCCTCCCCGCGAGCTCACGTGGTTCATCAACGGCTCGAAGGAAGAGGGCCAGCGCGCGCGAGACCTGCCGGTCACGGACGAGAACACGCGCCGCATGGCCGACTTCTACGCCGCCTACGACGAGCAGTGCCAGCGCGAAGGCGTGGTCGACTTTTCCGAGCTCCTCCTGCGCAGCTACGAGCTGCTGAAGCGGAACGAGATCCTGCGCGCGCACTACGCGCAGCGCTTCCAGCACATCCTGGTCGATGAGTTCCAGGACACCAACCGCCTGCAGTATCGCTGGCTCAAGCTCTTCGTCTCGCCGGAGAACTCGTTCTTCTGCGTCGGCGACGACGACCAGTCCATCTACACGTTCCGCGGGGCGAACGTCGGCAACATGATGGACTACGAGCGCGAGTTCAAGGTGAAGCGGGTGATTCGCCTGGAGCAGAACTACCGCTCGCACGGCAACATCCTCGACGCCGCCAACGCCCTGATCGCCAACAACCGCAACCGGCTGGGAAAGAACCTGTGGACCGA
>DASSPL010000452.1:0-2317 GCA_035699685.1 Burkholderiales bacterium
GCGGCCACCAAGGCGAAGGCGCTCGAGAAGCTCGGCACCATCGTCAACAAGATCGGCTACCCCGACCGCTGGCGCGATTACGGCTCGATCGCCATCAAGCGCAACGACTTCTTCGGCAACGTCGAGCGCGCGCAGCGCTTCGAGACGCGCCGCGACCTCGCCAAGATCGGCAAGCCGCTCGACCGGGGCGAGTGGTTCATGACGCCGCCCACGGTGAACGCGTATTACAACCCGCAGATGAACGACATCAACTTCACGGCGGGCGTGCTGCAGCCGCCGCTCTTCGACCCGAAGATGGACGACGCGCCCAACTACGGCAACACCGGGGGCACCATCGCGCACGAGCTCACCCACGGCTTCGACGACCAGGGGCGCCAGTTCGATGCGAAGGGGAACCTCAAGGACTGGTGGACGAAGGAGGATGCCGACGCCTTCAAGGCGCGCGCGCAGTGCATCGCCGACCAGTATGCGAGGTACACCATCGTCGACGACATCAAGATCAACAGCAGGCTCACGCTCGGCGAGGACGTAGCCGACCTGGGCGGGCTGATGCTCGCCTACATGGCGTGGAAGATGGAGACCGCGGACAAGAAGCTCGAGCCGCGCGACGGCCTCGAGCCCGAGCAGCGCTTCTTCGTCGGCTACGCCCAGTGGGCCTGCGAGAACGACCGCCCCGAGAACCTGCGCGTGAAGGCCCTCACCGATCCCCACTCGCCGGGCAAGTACCGCGTCAACGGGCTGGTGGTGAACATGCCGGAGTTCGAGCGCGCCTTCTCCTGCAAGCCGGGCCAACCGATGGTGGCCGAGAAGCGCTGCCGGGTCTGGTGATCAGCCAGCCTGCAGGCGCGCGATGAGGACGTCGATCAGGTCCTGGCCGCCGCCCGGGGGCCTGAGGCGGTGCTCGCGCAGGATGCCGACGAGGTTGCCGCGCGGCATCGCCTTCGGGTCGGAGCGGATGAAGACCTCGGCGATGGCGCGCTGCACGCTCACCGACTTGGCGTCGGCGAAGGCGCGCGAGAGCTCCTCGAGGATCTCGCGGTCGGAGATGTGCAGGCGGGCGAGCGTGTCCAGCGCCCTCACTTGCGCGGCGCCGGCTCCCGGCATGCGCGCGATCTCGCGCGCCAGCGCGCGCAGCTCTGCCTGCTCCTCGATCGGGCGATGGCGGAAATAGACCTGCGCGATCTGCACGTCCTTCTCGCCCGGGCTCGCCAGCGCGCGCAGCATCTCGCCGTGGGCCTCCCGGCTGCCGAGGCAGGCCAGCACCGCGGCGTGGCCGGCGCGCCCGCGCGAGGCCGGGGCCGAGATGCGCCGCAGCTCGCCGTCGAGCCGGCCGTCCTTGTTGAGCGAGCAGACGAGCTCGACCTCGGCGAACCCCATGGCGTTGCGCGCGAGCATGTCGTTGACCATCGCCACGGTCTCGCCACGCTGCTGCTCGGCGGAGAGCCAGCCGAGCGTGCCGGCGAGCGAGATCATGCGGGAGCGAAGCGCCGGCTCCGCCTGCGCGCGCAGCGAGGCGATGTAGCGCGCGCGGGCTGCGTCGTCTGCGGACACCTCGGCCAGCGCCTGGGCGAATGCGGGCGAGCCGCGGTCCGCCTCCGTGAACGCCGCGAAGGCCTTCTCGATCCGGCTGAAGTGCGCCTCGGCCGCAGCGGGGCTCTCACGCAGCAGCCCGTGCATGAAGCGGACCTTCTGCGCGGCGTCCTGGCGCTCGTCGAAGAAGCGGCAGATCTGGCGGCGCTCGGCCGCCATCGGCTCGGAATCCTTCACCCCGGAGACCCGCACCATCGAGTTGCGCCCGAACACTTTCAGCAGGCCCTCATTGGCGCGGCCGCTGCCGAAATCCCCGCGGCCGCCGCGGTCGAAGTAGCGGTTGATGAGCATGCCCGCCGTCGGGCCCACCGGCGCCGACGACGAGAAGCCGTAGATCGACGGCACGTTCGGGAAAAGGCGCCGCATGCGGTCGCGGCCGCTCTCGCCATGGGAGGAGGCGTAGCGCCTCGAATCGGGGTTCAGGCTCTCGCAACCGAAGAGGTACACCTCCTTCAGGCGCGAGAAGAGGTTCGGGCACGACGCGCTGCAGGAGGCGCGCTCGAGCTCGTCGATCTCGAGGAATTCGTTGCGGTCGAGCCGGTCGGAATAGAACGTGTCGCCGGCATTGAAGTGGCCCGAGATCACCAGCACGTCGCACTGGACGTTGCGGCTGCAGGAGGAGCGCAGCCAGTCGGGCCGGCCCTTCTCCACCAGCTCGACGAATTCGTATTCACCCTTCGGCAGGCGTGCGCGGAACGTGTCCTTCTCGTCGGCCGAGTTGACGGTG
>DASSPL010000453.1:0-4775 GCA_035699685.1 Burkholderiales bacterium
GGAGAGCTTCCTCGCCGAGCAGATGGAGGTGGTCGATCCCGACGCGCTGCACGCTTCCAGGAATGCACTGCGCAAAGCGCTCGCGTCAGCCCACAAGGACGCGCTCCTCGCCACCTACCGCAAGCTCGAGAACAAAGGCCCATACTCGCCCGACCCGGCGTCGATCGGCCGGCGCGCGCTGCGCAACACCTGCCTCGGCTATCTCGCCGAGCTCGGCGAGGCGAAGCTGGTTTACGCGCAATACGAAGGCGCCGACAACATGACCGATGCCATGGCTGCGCTGACCTGGCTCGCGCACCTCGACTGCCCGGAGCGGCAGAAGGCGCTCGACGCCTTCCACGCGAAGTGGAAGGATGAGCCGCTGGTGGTCGACAAGTGGCTGGCGGTGCAGGCCGGCTCGCGTTTGCCCGACACGCTTTCGCGCGTGAGATCCCTGCTGGGCCACCCAGCCTTCAACATCAAAGTACCGAACAAGGTCTACGCACTGATCCGCACCTTCGCCGCCAACCACGCGCGCTTCCACGCCGCCGACGGCGGCGGCTACGCCTTCCTCGCCGACCAGGTCATCGCGCTCAACTCGCTCAACCCGCAGGTCGCCGCTCGCATGGCCCGCGGCTTCGACCGCTGGAAGAAGTTCGACGCCGGCCGGCAGGCAACGGCCCGCGCGCAGCTCGAGCGCATCCGCGACAGCGAGGGTTTGACGAAGGACGTGGCGGAGATCGTAACGAAAGCTCTAGCGGGGTAGCTGGGGCCGGGGGATTTGGATTTTCCAAAAACCAACCCCCCGCTCGCTGCGCTCGCTTCCCCCCTTAACAGGGGGGCGGCAGTCGCGGGGCTGACCCCCTGATAGGGGGTCGTGAGCCGAAGGCGAACGGGGGGTTGGTTTTTTTCGGCTGACCCCCTGATAAGGGGGTCGTGAGCCGAAGGCGAACGGGGGGTTTGGATTTTCCAAAAACCCACCCCCCTCGCTGTGCTCGCTTCCCCCCTTAACAGGGGGGCAGTTCAAAAAACCAACCCCCCGGCTCGCAAGCTCGCTCCCCCCTTGTCAGGGGGGCGGCGTAAAACCCTGGTAGCGCTCGCGAAGCTTCGCCTTCCAGAACTTGCCGGTGGAAGTGCGAGGGATCTCGGCGATGAACTCGTAGGCGTCGGGGAGCTGCCACTTTGCAAACTGCGATTGCAGGTAGCTGCTCAGCTCGCGCGGCCTGGCCTGCATGCCGGGCTTGAGCACGACGCACGCGAGCGGCCGCTCGCCCCACTTCTCGTGCGCGATGGCGATCACCGCGGCCTCGGCGACCGCGGGATGCGCCATCAGCGCGTTCTCCAGGTCGACCGAGCTGATCCACTCGCCGCCGGACTTGATCAGGTCCTTGGTGCGGTCGGTGATGCGCACGTAGCCGTGCGGATCGACCGCCGCGACATCTCCCGTGCGCAGCCACCCGTCGTCGCTGAATCGCGTGGCGTCGTCGACGCCGTGGTAGCGGCCGGTGATGAACGGGCCGCGCACCTGGATCTCGCCGACCTGCTTGCCATCCCACGCCGCGACGCCGCTGTCGCCGACGATGCGCACGTCCACCAGCGGAATCGGCACGCCGGCGGTGGCCTTGAGCCTGAACTGCTCGTCTTCGCTGGACGAGGAAAACTCAGGCTTCACGTAAGCGATAGTCGCCACCGGCGAGGTCTCGGTCATGCCCCAGCCCTGGTCGACGCGCACGCCGTGCTTCGCGTAGGCGCGGATCAGCGACTCCGGCACGGCGGCGCCGCCCACGAGCGTGCGCAGGTTCGGCGGGAAGCGCCAGCGCCCCGGCTGCGACTCGTAGAGCTGCATCATCGAGAGCCAGATGGTCGGCACGCCGAAAGCCATGGTGGGCTGCTCGGCTTCAAATAAATCCAGGAGGTCTTCCGGATGAAGATGCGGGCCGGGAAAGACCAGCTTGCAGCCGGTCATCACCGCGCCATAAGGCACGCCCCAGCTGTTGGCGTGGAACATCGGCGTGACCGGCAGCACCACGTCGCGCGAGGAAAGCCCCCAGTTGTCCGGCAGCGCCGCCGAGAGCGTATGCAGCACGGCCGAGCGGTGCGAATAGACCACGCCCTTCGGCCGGCCGGTGGTGCCGCTCGTGTAGCACATGGCGACAGGGTCGTCCTCGTCATGCGCCGCGAATGAAAAGGCCGGGGCTTTCTCGATCAGCCGTTCGTAGTCGTCGAACCCCGCGACCGGCGCGCCGGAGAACGGGAACACGATGACGCGCTCGAAGCGATGCTTCGCGGCGAACTGCCGGTAGAGCGGCAGAAGCACGTCGTCGACGATCAGGAAGCGGTCCTCGGCGTGCGCGGCGATCCAGCCGATCTCGTCGGGCGCGAGCCGCAGGTTGAGCGTGTGCATCACGCCGCCGGCGGCCGGGATGCCGAAGTAGCACTCGAGGTGCGCATGGTGGTTCCAGCACAGCGTCGCCACGCGCTCGCCCTTCTTCAGCCCGAGCTCTCGCAGCGCCGCGGCGAGCGCGCACGTGCGGCGGTAATAGTTAGTCCTGGTATTTTTGCCTGCGCAGGCTCTTGTCCGGCAGGCGGGAAACGATCTCGGACTCGGGGAACAGCGTCCCGGCGCGCTCGAGGAAATGGTTGAGCGACAGCGGCACCTGCATCATGGTGGACTGCATATGCCTTCCTCCTCCTGAAGGAGTATTTTGCCCTTGAGGCCGCCGGGCAGGATGGCAACCTATAGCCTCGTGAGCTCGCCGGACATCACTTCGCGGCTGTCGGCCACGGGCCAGATCCTGGTCCGCTCCGGAATCGAGATCGGCCGCCTGCTCGATGCGATCCTGGAAGACCACGACACGCTGGCCGCGGACCTGCCGTCGCAGGCGATGTTCCTCTCGCATCTCGTCGAGGTCGAGCCGGTCAAGGGCTACATGCTCCTCGCCTACGGCGACTACAAGGCGGCCAACGGCGCCGCGCTGGGCGTTCCGCGCCTCACGCTGCGCTGCAATCACCGCGGCGCCCAGCTCGCCTTCACCGCCGAAGCGCCGCATGCCGTGGTCCCCGCCCGCGGACCGTGCATCAAGTGCAGCCTGCCCAACGTCGTCCTCGCCATGCAGCAGCGGCGCGCCGCGACGCGCGTCGCGGTGCCGCGCGAGGCGCCCATAAGCTGCGAGCTGCGCATGGGCCCGCTCACCTTCGCCGGGCGGGTGCTGGACGTCAGCCTCGACGGCATCGGCACCCTGGTGTCGGACCCGACGATCCCGCTTTGCGCCGGCACCCGCATCGAGCGCGCGCGCATCCAGCACCCGCAGCACCCGCCGATCGAGGTCGACCTGGAGATCCGCCACGTGACACGCGTCAGGCTGCCCAGCGGCGAGCGCGCGAGCCGCGTCGGCTGCAGGATCGTGAGCTCGCCGGCGGAGCTGGAAGACCTGATCCGGCTGTTCATCATCGACCTGCAGTAGCAGAATGGCGCGCAGATGACTGCGCTGCTCGTCGCGACGGCCGCCTTCCTCCTGACCCACCTCGTCAGCGGCACGCCGTTGCGGCCGAAGCTCGTCGCGGCGATGGGGGAATGGCCGTACCGCGGCCTTTACTCGCTGCTCGCCTTCATCACCCTCGGGGCGATGATCTGGGCCTACGTCGGCGTGCCGCGCGAGCCGCTGTGGCCGGGCCTGCGGCTCCTGCCGCTCCTGGTGATGCCCTTCGCCTTCATCCTCATCGCGTGCGGCTACTTCCGCAACCCCACCATGGTCGGCGCCGACAAGCTGTTGAAGGCGGACGAGCCGGCGCGCGGCATGATCCGCATTACGCGCCATCCGATCATGTGGGGCCTGATGCTGTGGGCCGCGTCGCACCTGCTCGCGCGCGGCGACACGAAGGGGCTGGTGTTCTTCGGCGGCTTCTTCCTGGTGGCGTTCCTCGGCACGCTCAGCATGGACCGACGCAAGCGCGCCAACCCTGACTTCGTGCGCTTCGAGCGGGTCACGTCGCACGTGCCCTTCGTCGCCATCGCGCAGGGGCGCAACCGCCTGGTGTTCGGCGAGATCGGCTGGAAGCGGCCGCTGATCGGCCTCGCGCTCTTCGTCGCATTCCTCTTCGTGCACCCGTGGCTCTTCGGCGTCGCCGCCGCCCAGACCTACCCGAACAAGCCGGTGCGCCTGCTGGTGGGCTTCGCGCCCGGCGGCGCGAACGACATCCTCGCGCGCATCGTCGGCCAGAAGCTGGCCGACGGCTTCGGCCAGCCGGTGCTGGTGGAGAACCGGCCCGGCAACGCGGGGCTGATCGCCGCCGAGGTGCTGGCGAAAGCGCCGGCCGACGGCTACACGCTGATGCTGGGCTCGACCGGCACGCAGACCATCGCCCCGCACCTGACGCCGAAGATGCCCTACGACGCGCGCGACGGGCTCGCGCCGGTGTCGCTGGTCGGCGTGGCGCCGAGCGCGCTGGTGGTGCACTCGGCATTGCCCGCCAATTCAATACAGGAGCTGATCGCGCTCGCCAAAAGCCGAGCCGCGCGTCCGCTCACCTACGCATCGTCCGGAAACGGCACCACGCTGCACCTGGGCGGGGAGCTGTTCAAGCAGATGGCGGGCATCGACCTCGTGCACGTCGCCTACAAGGGCAACGCGCCGGCGTTGAACGACCTCCTCGGCGGGCAGGTCGACATGATCTTCTCCGCGCTGCCGCCGCTCCTGCCGCACGCGAGGGCCGGCAAGGTGCGCGTGCTCGGCATCGCGGCGACCCAGCGCCACCGGCTCGCGCCGGAGGTGCCGACGATCGCCGAGCAGGGCCTC
>DASSPL010000454.1:0-6475 GCA_035699685.1 Burkholderiales bacterium
CGCCGGAGATATAGGTGATGTGGCCGATCATGCGCGCGATGCGCAAGCCCCGCGTCGGCACCACGCCCTTCTCGTAGTAATGGCCGCCGTGGAAGTCGGGGTCGGTCATGATCGCCTGGCGCGCCACCTCGTTGAAGGCGATGTTCTGCGGCGTGAGCTTCGGCGCCGCCGCGATCACGATCGAATGGCGGATGCGGTCGGGGTAGGAAAGCGACCACTGCAGCGCCTGCATGGCGCCGAGCGAGCCGCCGATCACCGCCGCGAAGCGCTCGATGCCGAGCCGGTCGGCGAGGCGCGCCTGCGCCTCGACCCAGTCCTCGACCGTGACCACCGGGAAGTCCGCGCCCCACGGCTTGCCGGTCGCGGGATGGGTCGAGGCGGGGCCGGTGGAGCCGAAGCAGCTGCCGATGTAGTTCGAGCCGACGACGAAGAAGCGGTTGGTGTCGAGCGGCTTGCCCGGGCCGACGAGGTTGTCCCACCAGCCGACGTTCTTGGGGTCGTTCGGATAGAACCCGGCCACGTGGTGCGAGGCGTTCAACGCGTGGCACACCAGCACCGCGTTCGTCTTCTGGGCGTTGAGCTGCCCGTAGGTCTCATAGGCGATCTGGTACGAGGGCAGCTGCGCGCCCCCCTTGAGGCGCAGGGGAGCGTCGAACTGCATCGTGTGCGCCGTTACGGCGCCAACGGAGGAGGGATCGTGCGGAGCGTTCACTCGTCTGTTTAGCGGGATTTTTTAGGCGCCCGCAAGCTGACTCAAATCGGCGCCATCGCGGCCGGAAGTTTACCATCGCGAGGTCGCCGGGCACGAGGGAGGGGACATGCGGACCATCGCGGTTTTGCTTGCAGCTTGGACATCGCTCGCAGGGGCGCAGGAGCGCGAACGCCTGCCGGTGGAGCAGCTGCGCACGTTCGTCGAGGTCTACGGCGCGGTGCGCCAGCACTACATCAGGCAGCTCGACCACGAGGTCCTGATCCGCAATGCCATCGAGGGCCTGGTGAAGAGCGATCCCAACGCCGCCTACCTTTCGCCCGAGGAGTTCAGGGAGCTGCAGGCCGGGCCGAACCCGGCCGTCGCGAGCATCGGGGTCGAGGTGACGGAACGCGAAGGCGGCCTGCGCATCGTGTCCGCCATGGAAGGCACGCCGGCTTTTCGCGCCGGCCTGCGGCCGCACGACCAGGTGCTCAAGGTGGACGGCGTCGGCGTGCAGGACATGCGCCTGGCGGAGGCCGTCAAGCTGTTGCGCGGCGAGCCCGGCTCGGCGGTGCGCCTGTCGATCCAGCGCCGCGGCGAATCCGCGCCGCGCGAGGTCGACCTGGTGCGCGAAGTGATCCGCATACAGCCGGTGCGATCCCATCTCGTCAATGCCGACGTCGCTTACGTGCGCGTCATGCAGTTCAATGAGCACGCAGCCGGGATCGTCGCCCGGCACCTGAGCGCGCTGCTGTCGCGGGCAGAGCCCAAGCTGCTCGTGCTGGACGTGCGTGCGAGCCCCGGCGGCCTGCTGCGCTCGTGCGTGGCGAGCGCCGCGCTCTTCCTCCCCGACCACGCGCCGGTCGTGAGGATCGACGGCCGCACGGCGGACAGCCGGCGGGAATTCCGCGCCGCGCCGGAGGACTATCTGGCCAGGGGCCAGGCCGATCCGCGGGCCGCGTTGCCGGCCGCGGCACGCAGCGTGCGCATGGCCGTGCTGGTCGACAGCGGCACGGCCGCCGGCTCGGAGTTCGTGGCGGCCGCGCTGCGCGACAACAGGCGCGCGATCCTGGTTGGCGAGCAGACCTTCGGCCGCGGCGTCGTGCAGACCATCTTTCCGCTCGGGGCCAATGCCGGGGCCCTCAAGCTCACCACCGGCGTCTACCAGTCGCCCGGCGGCGTCCCCTTCGAGGGTGTTGGTCTGCGGCCGGACCTGTCGGTGGCCGAGCGTGTCGCGCCGGAAGACTTCGGCGACGAGGCGCGCGATGCGGTGCTGCGCGCCGCCATCGACCACTTCCTAGGGCCGCGTCAGCGTGCGCGGCCGTCGACGGCGAGCGCGGCGCCGCTGGTGATCAGCGACTCGATCTTCTGATCGGATAGCCCGGCCTCGCGCAACACCTCGCGCGTGTGCTCGCCAAGGCGCGGCGCGTGCCGGCGGTATTCGGGCTGCGACTCCGACCACTCCGATGGCACGGCCATCGACTTGATGCGCCCCTCGCTCGGGTGCTCAACCGTGCGGAAAAAACCGGTGGCGGCAAGATGCGGGTCGGCGACGATGTCGGCCAGCCCGTTCATGCGCTGCACCGGGATGTCGGCCGCCTCGAGCGCCTCGATCCACTGCGCGGTGGTGCGCTTCTTCATCTCGTCGGCGACGAACGCGTAGGCGAAGTCGTAATTTTGGCTCCGCGCTTCCTGCGTGGCGAAGCGCGGGTCGGTGGCGAGCTCCGGGCGGCCGATCACCCTGAAGTACGCCGCCCACTGCTTGTCGTTGTAGATCAGGGTGCAGACGTAGCCGTCCTTCGTCTCGTAAGGCCGGCGGTCGGGCGCCAGCATGCGCGCGTAGCCGGGCTCGCCGACCTGCGGCTCGAAGGTGTAGCCGCCGAGATGCTCGCCGAGCACGATCTGCAGCAGGTGCTCGAACATCGGCACGTCGACGCGCTGGCCCTTGCCGGTCTTCTCGCGGTAGTAGAGCGCGGCGTTCACGGCGCTCGCCACCTGCTGGCCGACCGAGCGGTCGGCGACGATGATCGGCGCGTAGCGCGGCGTCTCGGCGCCCTGCATCTTGAGGAGCGCGGGCAGGCCCGCCGCGCCCTGGATCAGATCGTCGTATGCCGCCTTGGCCGCGTACGGCCCGCGCTGGCTGTAGCCGAAGCAGCCGACGTAGATGATGCGCGGATTGACCGCCTGCACATCCTCGTAGCCGAGCTTGAGGCGGCCCATGGCCTGCGGCCGGATGTTGTAGACCAGCACGTCCGCCTTCCTGGCGAGGGCGAGGCACGCTTCCCGCGCCGCGTCCTGCTTGAGGTCGAGGACGATCGAGCGCTTATTGCGGTTGGCGTTGAGGAAGATGTGGCCCATGCCCGGATTGCGGAACGGCCAGGCATAGCGCATCACGTCGCCCCCGGGCGGCTCGACCTTGACCACGTCGGCGCCGAAGTCGGCGAGGATCTGGGTGGCGTAGGGACCCATCACTACCGTGGTGAGGTCCAGCACCCGTACGCCGGTCAGAGGGCCGCTCATGCCTCTATCTGCATCTCGAGGAGGGCGTAGGACAGCGTCTTGCCGTGCGGATCGATGGCGAGCGACGTGGTGACGCCGGTGTCGAGGGCGCGCTCGCACACGAACTGCAGCGCGTGCAGGTTCGGCACCTCGTAGCGGCGCACCTCGCCCTGCACGACCCGGGCAAGGTGCCGCTTCACCGCCTGTGCGGTCACCTCGCGGCGCAGGAGCTCGTAGTCCTGCTCGCGGTAGGCGATGAGCGCGAGCGTCAGCGTGTCCCCCTTGTCGCCGGCGCGCGCGTGCGCGAGCTCATGCAGCTTGCGTTTCACGGTCCTCTTCCAGAAGGGTTACGCGCGGCTCGACGCGCGAGCGCTCGAGCAGCAGCGACACCACGCCGATGCGCTCCTGCGCATACCGCCGCACGCCGCCGCCGCCCGCCGGGCCGTTGATCCACAGCGCCTCGACCTCCGCGCCGACGCGCTCGGCCAGCTCGCGGGTCGCGGTCCGGGCGGCCACGCGCAGCCTCACCTCATAGGGTGTGGAATCGGAGAAGTCCGCCCGGTGGGCGCTGTTCATGCCGATGAGATCGACGCGCAGGTCCCCGATGTCGTCGCGCAGGCGCTCGCGCACGATCTCGCCGCCCAGCCGCGCGCGCTCGACGGCCCGCTCGCCGGCGTACGAGATCTCGCCCTCGCCGACGAACCCCGCGCGGTAGCCGACGCTCACCTTGTAGGTGCCTGTGCGCGGGCGGCCGCTGCCGCCGGTCACGGCGACCCGGTCGGGCGCCGTTTCGGCGAGGCGCAGGGTGGTGAAGTCGGCCACCACGTCCGGGGTGATGTACCCGCCGGGGTCGGTCACCTCGTAGAGGAGCTGCTCCTTCGCCGTGCGCAGCGTGATGGCGCCGCCGGTGCCGGCGACCTTGCCGAGCGTGCCGTCGCCTTCGGCGTCGACATCGCACCACGGGAAGCCGAGCTGCGCGAGGTTGGGCACGTCCTTCATGCCCGGCTCGGCGAAGTAGCCGCCGGTGACCTGGCCGGCGCACTCGAGCAGGTGGCCGATGGCGGTGGCGCGCCCCAGCCGGGTCCAGTCGTTCAGTTGCCAGCCGAACTCGTGGGCGATCGGCGCGACGAAGAGCGACGGGTCCGCGACGCGGCCGGTGATGACCACCTGCGCATCGCTCGCCAGCGCCGGCATCATCTCCTCGGCGCCGAAGTACGCGTTGGCGGAAACCAGGCTGCCGTATTCGGAAAGCGGCGCGCCGCGCGCTTCGATGGTCTTCATCGAGGGATCGAGAAGCGAGAGCACGTCGTCGCCGTTCAGTACCGCGACTTTGACCGCAAGGCCGAGCTCCCGGGCGAGCGCCATCACGCGGCGGCCGGCGCCGAGCGGGTTGGCGGCGCCCATGTTGGTGACGATGCGGAAGCCGTGGCGCAGAGCGAGCGGCAGGAGCGCGCGCATCCGCTGTTCCAGGAGCGGGTCGAAACCGGCGGCGGGATCGGACAGCTTGCGCAGCTGCGCGAGTGCGATGGTGCGCTCGGCGAGGCACTCGAGCGCCAGGTAGTCGAGCTCGCCCTGCGAGGCGAGGATCACCGCCGGCTCCAGGCGATCGCCCTGGAAGCCGCTGCCGGCGCCGATGCGGATCGTCTTATTCAGGCTGGATGTTCGCGAGCTTGACGAGCTTGGACCAGTTCGCGACCTCCGCCTGGATGAATTTGCCGAGCTCCGCGGGGTTCATCGGCGCGACGTCGGTGCCCAGCGTCGCGAACCTGTCCTTCACCTCGGGCTTGGCCAGCGCCTTGGTGTTGGCGTCGTGCAGGCGCTGGACGAGAGCATCGGGCAGCTTCGCCGGCGCGACGAGCGCGAACCAGGCGATGATCTCGTAGCCGGGGAGCTCCTCGGCGATCGCGGGCATGTCCGGCGCCAGCGAGCTGCGTCTGGCGTTGGTCACCCCGAGGCCGCGCAGCTTGCCGCCCTTCTGCTGGGCGAGCGCGTTGGCCATGTCGACGAAGGTGAGCTGCAGCGAGCCGCCCATCGTGTCGGTGATGGTCTGCGGGATGCCCTTGTACGGCACTTCGACGATGTCGAGCTTGCCGAGCGCCTTGAGCATCGCCACCGACACCTGCGAGCCGGCGGAGCCGTAGCCGGCGGAGAGCTTGCCGGGCTGCGAGCGGGCGTGGGCGATGAATTCCTTGAGGTTCTTCGCCGGGAAATCGGGCCGCACCATGAGCATGAAGCTCGTCGTGCCGTAGCGCGTGATCGGCGTGAAGTCCTTCACCGGGTCGTAGCTCAGCTTCTTGAACAGGCTCACGTTCGCCGCCTGCGGCGTGTTGGTCGTCAGCATGAGCGTGTAGCCGTCGGGCGCCGCCTTGGCGACTTCGGCCGCCGCGATCGCGCCCTGCGCGCCGGCCTTGTTCTCGACCACGAACGGCTGGCCGAGCGCCTGCTGCAGCTCGCCGCCGACGACGCGCGCCACCTGGTCGGTGGCGCTGCCGGCGGGGAAGGGAACGACCAGCTTGACCGGCCGGGTCGGGTAGTTCTGGGCCTGGGCGGTAACGGCGAACGCAGCGAGCAGCAAAAGAAGCTTCATTTGACCCTCTTCAGGAATTGAGCTGGGCGAGCAGATCGCGCGTCTTCGCGGGATCGGTGTTGCGCAGCACGCGCTGCGCCATCTCCTGCACCGCGCCGAGGTTGGTATGCAGGATGCGCTCCTTGATCGGCAGGAGCTGCGACGGGTGCATGGACAGGTTGCGCAGGCCCAGGCCGAGCAGCAGGCGAGTGAACTGCAGGTCGCCGGCCATCTCGCCGCAGACGGCGATCGGCATGCCGCCGCGGGTCGCGGTCTGGATGGTGTTGGCCACGAGCGTGAGCACCGCCGGGTGCAGCGGATCGTAGAGATGCGCCACCGCGTCGTCGGTGCGGTCGATGGCCAGCGTGTACTGGATGAGGTCGTTGGTGCCGATCGACAGGAAATGCAGCCGCCGCATGAAGATCGGCAGCGCGAGGGCCGCGGCGGGGATCTCGATCATGCCGCCGACCTGGACGGCGCGATCGTAGGGATGGCCGCGCTCCTCGAGCTGCTGCTTGGCCTGGGCGATGAGCGTCAGCGTCTGGTCGATCTCGTGCGCGTGGGCCACCATGGGGAGGAGGATGCGCACGCGGCCGTAGTGCGAGGCGCGCAGGATGGCGCGCAGCTGCGTGAGGAACATCTGCGGCTCGGCGAGGCAGAAGCGGATGGCGCGCAGGCCCATCGCCGGGTTGGGCATGGTGTGCACGTCGTCGCCGCCG
>DASSPL010000455.1:0-6395 GCA_035699685.1 Burkholderiales bacterium
CGTCCTCGGCCATGGCGTGGTAGACGAAGAGCCGCGGCAGATAGAACAGCCCGGCGAACCAGGTCACCATGAAGACGATGTGCAGCGACTTGACCCAGAGCATGGTCAGGCGGAAAACCGCCGCCGCGCGAAGCGGATGGCAATGGCGTAGCCCACCGCCGCATAGGCCAGCAGCACGGCCATGTGAAGCGCGATATTGTCGGGCAGGCGGCCCGCGACCAGCGGACGCACCAGCTCGACGCCGTGATAGAGCGGCAACGCCTGCGCGACCGCGAGCACCGGGCGCGGCAGCTGCTCGGCGGGGAAGAACACGCCCGAGATCATGGTCATCGGCGTCATGATGAGCGTCATGTAGAAGCTGAAGAAGTCCCAGTTCTTCGCGAGGACCGTCATGATGAGGCCGACGGCGGCGAAGGCAAGGCCGACGAGGAAAGCGACCGGCAGCGCCAGCACGACGATGGGCGAGGCCGCTAGCCCGAACACGGCCAGCACGGCGAGGATCGTCGCGCCGGAGAGCCAGGCCTTGCTCGCCGCCCAGATCACCTCGCCCAGCACGATGTCGTCGATGGTGAGCGGCGCATAGAGGATGGCGTCCCAGGTCTTCTGGCCGTGCATGCGCGAGAAGCCCGAGAACATCGATTCGAACGAGGCGGTGAACATCGTCGCGGAGCAGAGCGTGCCGGCGGCGAAGAACGCGAGGTAGGACATGCCCTCGACCGAGGGCAGCAGCGCGCCCAGGCCATAGCCCAGACCGAACAGGAGGATGAGCGGATCCGCCAGGTTGGTCAGTACCGAGGCGATGAAGAGCTTCCGCCAGACGAGGAAATTGCGCCGCCAGACCGAGACCCAGCGCATTAATCTCTCAGGTCCCGGCCGGTGAGCTTGAGGAAGACGTCCTCGAGGCTCGCCGGGCGGTGAAGATAGGAAAGCTCGCTCTGCCCCTCGAGGGTGGCGAGGATCGGACGGACGTCGGCGGCGTAGACGAACACCGTGTCGCCCGCGCGCTCGACCCTGGGCGCGAGGGTGCGCGCGCGCTCCATCCACGGCTCGTAGCCATTGCCATGGACCTCGACCACCTGCGGCTCGATGTGCTCGGCGATCAGCGCACGCGGCGAGCCGATCGCGATCACGCGCCCGCGATCCATGATCGCCAGGCGATGGCACAGGCGCTCGGCCTCCTCCATGAAGTGCGTGGTCAGCACCAGCGTCTTGCCTTCCTGCGTCAGCCGCCGCAGCCGTTCCCAGATCAGGTGGCGCGCCTGCGGGTCGAGTCCGGTCGTCGGCTCGTCCATGAAGACGAGCTGCGGATCGTTGATCAGCGCGCGCGCAAGGGTCAGCCGGCGCTTCATGCCGCCGGAGAGCGCATTGATGCGCGCGGCCTCGCGGCCGGCCAGGCCGGCGAAGTCCAGCAGCCCGGGGACCTTTTTTCCGACGAGTGCTTTGGGAAGGCCGAAATATCGTCCGTAGACCAGGAGGTTTTCGGCGACGGTGAAATCCGGATCGAGGTTGTCGAACTGCGGCACCACCCCCACCCGCTGCCTTGCCTCGCGGGCGCGCGCCGGCACCGGCTCCCCCAGGAGCTCGATATCGCCGGCGTCGGGATGCGTGAGGCCGAGGCAGAGCCGCAGCGTGGTGGTCTTGCCGGCGCCGTTCGGCCCGAGCAGGCCGAAGCATTCGCCGGGCGCCACGTCGAGCTCGAGGCCGCCGACCACCTCGAGCTCGCCGTAACGCTTGCGCAAGCCGCGCGCCCGCAAAGCGCTCATGCCAGCGCTTGGCGCACCAGGTTGCGCAGGATCTGCAGCTTGCGATGGAAAAAGTGGTCGGCGCCCGGGACGAGCACCACCGGCAGGTCCTGCGGGCGAGCCCAGTCGAGCACCGCGGCGAGCGGCACGGTGTCGTCGTTCTCGCCGTGGATCACCAGCGTGCCGGCAGGGGCCGGCGGGAGCTGGAAACGGGTAACCGCGACGCCGACCAGGATGAGCTTTTCGGCCTTCACGCGCTGCGCGAGCAAGGCCTGCACCGCGGCGCCGAACGAAAAGCCGGCGAGAACCAGGTGCTCGGGCTTCAGGTGCGCCACGATCGCGGCCAGGTCCTCGAGCTCGCCGCGCCCTTCGTCGTGGCTGCCCTCGGTCGCGCCGACGCCGCGGAAGTTCGGCCGCCAGGCGTCGTAGCCCGACTCGACGCAGGCGCGCGCGAGAGTCTGCACGACCTTGTTTTCGAGCGTGCCGCCATAGAGCGGGTGCGGATGGGCGATCAGCGCTATCCCGCGCACCGCGCCCTCGGCACCATCGACCGCGCACTCGATCCGGCCGGCCGGGCCGGCTATGAATTCCCGGCGGGTGCTGGCCCTCACATCTTCAGACGTTCGACGATGCGGCCGTGCTTGAAGTGTTCCTCGATGATCTCGTCGATGTCGCCGCGATCGACGTAGGTGTACCAGACCGCTTCGGGATAGACCACGATGCACGGGCCTTCCTCGCAGCGGTCGAGGCAGCCAGCCTGGTTGACGCGCACCTTGCCCTCGCCGGAAAGACCCAGCTCCTTGACGCGCTTCTTCGCGTAGTCGCGGATCTCGGAGGCGCCCTTGTCGTTGCAGCATACGCGGCCGCCGTCACGCTGGTTGCAGCAGAAGAAAACGTGCTTGTCGTAATAAGACATGCGCTGATTCTAGCGCCGCCGCGCCGCGAGGAAGATGAGGTAGCCCAGCGCGACGAACGCCCACAGCGCGCTCACCAGGCGCGTGAGGCCGTTGAAGTTGAGGAAGTGGCCCTGCTGCCAGAGCTTGAGGGTCGCAGCGAGATAGGGGTTGGGTGGCGCGAGATTGACGAGGACCGTGGCCACCATGATCAGCACCGCCGCGAGCACCAGGCGCGCCACCCCCGGCAGCGCCATCGCCGCCAGCGCGACGACGAGCCCGCTCGCCAGCCCGAGTTGCGCGCCCGGCGTCAGCCATACGAGCACGTTTTCCGCGCGCATCACGATGGCGAAGGCCGCCACCTTGACCACGAGCGCCGCCGCGACCAGCGCGGCGAACAATGCGCGCTGCGAATGCTGCGGCCGCACCAAAGCTGCAACGATGAGCCCCACGCTGACGAGATTCGCCGCCGCCGTGAAGGCCTCGATCGCGACGAAGAACTCCGGCCCCCGCGCGCGGCCGGCGCCGGCCGAAAGCAGGTCGCGCAGGTCGCCGGCGGCGAAAAGCAGCGTCGCGGGATTGAGCTGCGTGAACACCCATAGCGCGAGGAGGATCAGCCCGGCGTCGATGCCGGCGCCGGCATGGAACACCGTTGCGCGCCACCGCTCGAGCGGCCCGCCGAGCACTGCCGGCGCCGCGGCGACGCCGATCGCCGCGCCCAGCGCGGCGCCGGCAACGTTGCACAGGACGTCGAGGTTGGCCGCCACCCGTGCCGGGATGTAGGTCTGCACGGCTTCGAGGAGGAGGGAAAGGAGGAGCGCGGTACCCACGGTAGCGAGGTACGCGGCGAGGCCCTGCAGCCGCGGCCGCAGCGCCAGCACGCCGAAGAAGCCGTACGGCACGTAGCCGAGAACGTTGACCGCCATGTCGAAACCCGTGGCATAGCGCGGCCACGGCGAAGCCAGGTAGGCGAACGCCGAAAGGCCGTGGTCGCGCCAGCCCTCGAGGGGATAGAGCGAGGCGTAGACCGTCAGCAACCCGTAAAGCGCAAACAGCATGCGCGCGAGCGGCGAGGCGCGCGCGGCCGGCGGGTTAGCGGTGACCGCCGCCGTGGGACGCCTCGGGCGCCGGCCGCGGCACGAACGAGCCGACGACCATGCCGAAAAGGGAGAAGGCGAGACCGACGAGCTGCGGCGGGAGGGTCGCGTCGGCGGCCGCCAGCTCCGCCACGCCCCACGCGGCGAGCCCGAACACCACCGAGAGCACGGCGCCCGCAGTATTGGCGCGTTTCCAGTAAAGCCCGGCGGCGAGCGGCACGATGCACGAGACGAGCGTCACCTTGTAGGCGTTCTGCACCATCTCGTACATGGTGCTTCTCGAGTTGAGCCCGAAAAGCAGCGCCGCCAGCGTGAACGTGACGAGCACCACGCGCAGAAGGAGCAGGAACTGCTTGTCGCTCATGCGCGGCGCGAAGGGCCGCACCACGTTCTCGGTGAAGAGGGCCGTGGGCGCCATCAGGGCGCCGCTCGCCGTCGACAGGATGGCCGACAGCAGCGCGCCGAAGAACACGATCTGCGCCCACAGCGGCGTGCGGCCGAGGATCAGCTCCGGCAGGATGCGCTGGATCTCGCGCGCGTCCTCGTTGGCGAAGAGCCCGGCGTACTGCGGATCGATCACCAGCGCCGAGTAGGCGATGAAGATCGGCACGAAGGCGAACACGAAGTACACCAGCCCGCCGATCAGGCAGCCGCCGATCGCGGTCTTCTCGTCCTTGGCCGAGGTCACGCGCTGGAACACGTCCTGCTGCGGGATGGAGCCGATCGCCATGGTCATCCACGCGGCGGCGAACCAGAGCCATTCCTTCGAGCCGCCCTTCGGCCAGAACTCGAACTTGCCGGCTTCGTACGCCGCGGCGATGACCTTGGCGCCGCCGCCGGCCATGTCGGACACCAGCCAGGCAATGGCGGCGAGGCCGACCAGGATGACGACCGACTGGAACATGTCGGTCAGCGCCACCGACCACATGCCGCCCCATATGGTGTAGCCGAGCACGATGAATGCGCCGAGGTAGATGCCCGCCTCGAGCGACAGCGCTCCGCCCGAAAGGACCGAGAAGACCAGCCCCAGCGCGGTGAGCTGCGCCGCGGTCCAGCCGAGGTAGGAGATGGTGATCGCCACGCTGGTCACCACCTCGACCGTCTTGTTGTAGCGCTTGCGGTAGAAGTCGCCGATCGTCAGCAGGTCCATGCGATAGAAGGCGCGCGCAAAGAACACCGCGACGAAGATCAGGCAGAACGTGGAGCCGAACGGGTCGGCGACGATGCCGCCGAGGCCGTCGCGCGTGAAGGTTGCCGATACCGAGAGCACCGTCTCCGCGCCGAACCATGTGGCGAAGACGGTCGCCGCGCTCATGTAGAGCGGCAGCGAGCGACCGGCGACCAGGTAATCCTTGGAGTTGTGCACCCGTCTCGCCGCCCACAGGCCGATGCCGATCGTGATGGCGAGGTAGAGAATGACCGCGGCGATCAGCATGCGCGCGCCATCATAGCCGCCGCTCCCATACCTGCCAACGCTCGTGGCCGGCGAGCACCGGCACCGACTGCTCCGCGGGGACCGGCTCGTCCTCGCGCAGGTCGAAATGCCGATCGAGCAGCGCGTGCAGCTCGCCCGCGGAGATGCCGAACGGCGGGCCGCGCTCGTTGTCGTTGAAATAGAAGAAGCCCGCGAGCCGCCCTCCCGGCCGCACCAGCGTAGGAATCGTCACGCCCCATTGCGGCCAGCGGGAGCGCGGCAGGGCGCAGAGAAAGGTGCGCTCGTACACGAGGTCGAAGGGCTCGACGGCAAGGGAAAAGAAGTCGGCCTTCCTTACGCGGTGCGCCAGCTCGCCGAGCACTCGCCCGGCTGCCTCGAGCGCCGCGTCTGAAAAGTCGATGCCGAGGACATCGTGGCCGCGCTCGGCAAAGAGCTTCACCTCGTAGCCGGCGCCGCAGCCCGGGACGAGGACTCGCTGCCGCGGCGCCATCTCGTACCGGGCAAGGCGCGCCGGAACCCTGCCGGCATCCCACGGCGTGACACCGTCACGGTAACGCAGGTCCCAGAACTGCGGCTGGCCGCTGTCCTGCTTCAGAAGAGACTGGCGCCGGCCAGCACGGCGGCGGCGAGCACGGCGACGAGCACCGCGAGCAGCAGATCGTTGCGCCGGGCACTCTCGGCGGCGACGCGGTCGAGCGCGATGCGCAGCTCGCCGATGCGGTCTTCCGCCAGCATGCGGTGCATGAGGCGCGGCAGCTGCGGCAGGGCGTTTGCCCAGTACGGCGCTTCCTGGCGGATGCCCTTGAGCAGCGCGCGCCAGCCGATCTGCTCGCTCATCCAGCGCTCGAGGAAGGGCTTGGCGGTGGTCCAAAGGTCGAGGTCCGGGTCGAGCTCGCGCCCCAGCCCCTCGATGTTGAGCAGCGTCTTCTGCAGCATGACGAGCTGCGGCTGGATCTGGACGTTGAAGCGCCGCGAGGTCTGGAAGAGGCGCAGCAGCAGGCGGCCGAAGTAGATCTCCTTCAGCGGCCGCGCGAAGACCGGCTCGCACACGGCGCGGATCGCGGCCTCGAACTGGTCGATGCGCGTCCCGGGCGGCACCCAGCCGGCGTCGAGGTGCGCCTGCGCCACGCGCCGGTAGTCGCGGTTGAGGAAGGCGAGGAAGTTCTGCGCGAGGTAGTTCTTGTCCACCTCGGTGAGCGTGCCCATGATGCCGAAGTCGAGCGCGATG
>DASSPL010000456.1:0-3409 GCA_035699685.1 Burkholderiales bacterium
GGCCGCTCGATCGGCGCGTGGCTCATATATGCGCGTCCAGGAAGGCGTCCAGCACTTTCCGCAGATCGGGGTGTTCCGCGATGACGGTCTGCGCCTCGGCGCTCGACTGCAGGATGGCGCCATAACCCGCCCAGTTCGCGAGGTCGCTGACCCGGACGCGCGAGAGCTGGTTCAGCAGCCGCCGGGTATTCGCCAAACGGACGTTGCGGATGAAGGCGTGGTGCTCCGGCTCCTCGCAGTCGTCGAGATGCTCGAGAGCCCGCGCGAAGAGGTCGGCGGCGCCCGGGTCGCCGGGCGCCCTTTCCCAACGGTCAAAGAGCTCGAGCGCCGCGCCGATCTCAGGAACGCTGCGCGGGTCTCCCATGCGGCGAGATGTTAGCCGGTTCGTTGGCGGCGTCGCCGGTCTGGCGGCCCACGGCGGCGGCTTCCGAGATGCGCACCAGCACCTGGTCGACGCCGAGCTTCAGGAGCCGCTCCTTCGCCCGCGACACCTCTTCGTCCGCGCCCCACAGCCCGACCACCACCTTGACGCCCGGCACCTGGCGGCGAAGGCGCCGCGCGACGTAGCCGGCGTGGCGCGCGGCGTAGGGCGGCACGGCGGAAATGATGATCGCCTTGCATTGGGTGCGCGCCACGTTCTCGGCGATCTCGGCCGGCTGCGCGGGCGGCGCCATCACGCAAACGTGGTTCGGGCCGACCAGCTTCGCCACCATCAGCGCGGCGACGTGGTCAGCCTCGTCGTGCGCCGACACGATGCAGATCGGCGCGCGCGCCGCGCTGGCGGGCTCGTGCTCGAGGTCCTCGACGATGCGGCGGATGTTCTCGAACACGAAGCGCTGGCGCGCCGGCTCGAGCGAGCCCTTGTCGCGGTCGCGCTCGGCGAGCGAAAGCGCCGGCGCCAGCAGCTCGTCGAAGGTGCGCGCGACGCCGTGCGCGACGACGTGCTGCTCGACGAGCTCGGCCGCCTCCTCGTTGTCGAGCGCGATGAGGCGCTGGTAGCAGCGCTCCTCGGGCGAGAGCACCGGCTCGACGCCGAGCAGCACGTTGAGGTAGCCGAACTCCGGGATGTGGCGGCCCATCACCGCGACGCACACGGTGAGCGGCGTGGCGAGCAGCAGGCCGACCGGTCCCCACAGCCAGGTCCAGAAGATGGCGGCGGCGATGATCGCGATCGGCGACAGGCCGGCGCTGCGGCCGTAGAGCCACGGCTCCACAGCGTTGACCAGCACCATCTCCAGCGCGAGGAACACGCCGAGGGTCCACGCCACCATCGACCAGCCGTCGGAGATGGCGAAGGCGAGCGCCGCCGGCAGCAGCGCGGCGACCCAGACGCCGGCGTAGGGGATGAAGCGCAGCAGCATGCCGAGCAGTCCCCATAGCAGCGCGTTCGGCACGCCGATGAAGTAGAGCGCGATGCCGAACGGGATGCCGAAGAGCGCGTTCACCACCAGCTGCATGAAGAGATAGCTGCTGACGCGGTGCGAGGCCTCCGCCATCGCCCGGGTGGTGAGGTGGATGCGCCCGGCGCCGATCAGCGCGATCACGCGCTCGCGCAGGTTCTCGCGGTTCAGGAGCATCAGGATGGTGAACACCACCACCGCCAGCGCCATGGCGAGCGGCTTCGCCACCGGCTTGATGAACTCCATGAACGCCTCGTAGGGCGTCGCCGGCGTTTCCTTCACCGCGATCGGCGGGCGCTCGGGCGACGCCTCCTCTTCCAGGTCCTTGATCGCCTCGGCGGCCTTGCCGATGGTGCTGTCGCGCTTGGGCGCGCGCAGCGCGTGGATCTTCTCGACGATGTTGCTGCGGTACTCGGGCAGCTTGGCGGCGAGCGACACGGCCTGCGCGCCGGCGAGCGCCGCGACGCCGAAGATCGCGCCGAAGCCGAGGATGACGACGATCAGCGTCGAGGGGATGCGGCCGAGCCGCCACTGCTCGAGGCGCCGCACCGCCGGCGCGAGCAGGAAGGCGAGCAGGATCGCCACCGCCAGCGGGATCAGCACCTCCTGCGCGAGGTACAGCACACCCGCCGCGATCAGCAGCGCGATGATCGAGGACTTGCGCGGCCGGCTCGCGCTTGCGATGTACGCCGACACGGCCGGCCTCAGATCAGCTCGAAGAGCAGCAGCGAGCGCGCGGTGACCTCGTACTCGTGCCCGAGGTCGAACTTCGTGCCGTCGGGCAGGTCGGGCATGTTGGTGTCGGCCACCAGCTCCCAGCACTCCCCATCGGGGGCGTCGGGCAGCTTGAACTTCACCACGTCCTGCCAGCTGTTGAAGATGATGAGCAGCGTCGCTTCGTGGCCGCGCTGGCGGATGCCGGTCTGCTGCGCGCGCCCGTCGAGCAGCATGCCGAAGCACTTCGTCGGGCCCTGCCATTCCTCGGCGCCCATCTCGCCGCCCGAGGCGCTGATCCAGGTGACGTCCTTTACGCCGAGCTCCTCGTTGTAGACGCCGGAGAGGAAGCGCTTCTGCCGCAGGATCGGGTACTTGTGGCGCAGCGCGGTCAGCTTCTTCACGAAGCGCAGCAGCCGCTCGATGGCGTCGTCGGACTTCCAGTCGACCCACGAGATCTCGTTGTCCTGGCAGTAGGCGTTGTTGTTGCCCTGCTGGGTGCGGCCGCGCTCGTCGCCCGCCAGCAGCATCGGCGTGCCCTGCGACAGGAGCAGCGTCGCCAGCATGTTCTTCATCTGGCGCTTCCTCAGGCCGCGCACCGCCTCGTCGTCGGTCGGGCCCTCGGCGCCGTGGTTCCACGAGCGGTTGTGCGAGTGGCCGTCGCGGTTGTCCTCGCCGTTCGCCTCGTTGTGCTTGTCGTTGTACGTGACCAGGTCGTTCAGCGTGAAGCCGTCGTGCGCGGTGATGAAGTTGACGCTCGCCCACGGCTGTCGCCCGCGATGGGCGAAGGCGTCGGGCGAGGCGCAGAGCCGCGGCGCGAGCGCGGCGGCATTCGCCTCGCCGCGCCAGTAGTCGCGGACGGTGTCGCGGAACTTGTCGTTCCACTCCGCCCAGCCCGGCGGGAAGCCGCCGACCTGGTAGCCGCCGGGACCGCAGTCCCACGGCTCGGCGATCATCTTCACCCGCGCCAGCACCGGGTCCTGCATCGCCGCCTTCATGAAGCCGTTGTGCGTGTCGAAGCCGCCCGGCTCGCGCGCGAGGATGGTGCCGAGGTCGAAGCGGAAGCCGTCGACGTGCATCTCCTCGACCCAGTAGCGCAGGCTGTCGGTCACCATCTGGATGACGCGCGGGTGCGAGAGGTTGAGCGTGTTGCCGGTGCCGGTATCGTTGATGTAGTAGCGCCTCTTGTCCGGGATGAGGCGGTAGTAGGAGGCGTTGTCGATGCCCTTGAACGACAGCGTCGGCCCCTTCTCGTTGCCCTCGGCGGTGTGGTTGTAGACCACGTCGATGATCAC
>DASSPL010000457.1:0-8258 GCA_035699685.1 Burkholderiales bacterium
GCAGTCGATGACGTCGACGCCGAGCGCCTTCAGCTCTTTCGCGAACGCCACCGTGTCTTCCAGCGACCAGCCGCCCTCGACGTCGTCGATCGACGAGACGCGCACGAAGAGCGGCTTCGACTTCGGCCAGTCCTCGCGCACGGCGCGCACCACCTCCAGCGGGAAGCGCATGCGGCCTTCGCGGCCGCCGCCGTACTCGTCGCTCCGGGTGTTCGACAGCGGAGAGAGGAACGTGTGCAGCAGGTAGCCGTGCGCGGCATGCACTTCGAGGATGTCGAAGCCGGCGGCCACCGCGCGGCGCACGGCGCTGCGAAACGCCGCCAGCACGGTCTGGAAGTCGCCGCGCTGGAACGCGCGCGGCGCGATCCAGCCTTCGTCGATCGGCTTCTCGGTCGGCGCGACGGTGGACCAGGGCTTGTCGCCGCGCGCGTGGTCCGCGGGCGTGAGCGGGCCGTTGCCGTACCACGGCCGCGCCATGCTCGCCTTGCGGCCGGCATGGGCGAGCTGCAGCGCGGGGACGGCGCCTTGCTCCTTGATGAACTTCGCGACCCGCGAAAGGCCGGCGATGTGCTCGTCGTCCCAGATCCCGGTATCGCCGTGCGTGATGCGCCCGCGGCGCTCGACGGCGGTGGCCTCGACGAACACGATGCCCGCGCCGCCCTGCGCGAACTTGCCGAGGTGCACGAGGTGCCAGTCGCTGACATGGCCGTCGCGCGCCGAGTACTGGCACATCGGCGAGACGACGAGGCGGTTGCGCGCGGTGATGTCGCGCAGCTGGATGGGCTGAAAGAGGAGCGGTGACGTCATGGGCCGACTATGCCGCAGAATGGCGGGCGTGAGAATGCTCGCGCTGTTGCTGGCGCTGTCCGTCCTCCCCGCGGGCGCGGAGGACGAACCGTGGGCGCTCCTGCGCCAGGGCGGCCACGTGGTGCTGCTGCGCCATGCGCAGACCGCGTCCGGCATCGGCGACCCGGAAGGCATGCGGCTCGACGACTGCGGCACGCAGCGCAACCTGTCCGACGAAGGCCGCGAGCACGCGCGGCGCGTCGGCGAGGAATTCCGCCGCTTCCGCGTCCCGGTCGACATGGTGCTGTCGAGCGAATGGTGCCGCTGCGTCGAGACCGCGGGCCTTGCCTTCGGCGGCACGGCGGACGTGTGGCCGGCGCTCAACAATCTTTTCGGCCGCCCGGAGAACCGGCAGAAGCAGGTCGACGAGCTCGCCGCTCGCATCGGCTCCTGGCGCGGCAAGGGCAACCTGGTCCTCGTCACGCACGGCTCGACCATCCTCGCCTTGACCCGCGCTGGAGTTCAGATGGGTGAGATGGTCATTCTTTCCCCAAAAGGGGAAGGCCGGGTGGCTCTAGTCGGACGCGTTACCGTCCCGTGAAGCTGACAAGATAATTACGTACCGGGTACGGAATTAGAGCAGGAAGACGCCTTTGCCGGCGGCCTGCTGGTCGAAAAGCTTGTACGCCTCGTCGGCCTGCTCGAGGCGCCACTTGTGGGTGAAGATGCGCTCGAGGGGGATGCGCTTCCTGGCGATGAACTCGGCGCATTCCTTCATGCCCATCGCGCTGAAGGTCCACGAACCGATCAGCGTCACCTGGCGGCGCAGGAGGTCGGGGCTGACGTCGAGGGTCACGTCGCCGCCCTCGCCGACATAGCACGCGGTGCCCCACGTTTTTACCGAACGCACCGCTGCCCGCCGCGCGGCCGCGGCGCCGCTGCATTCGAGCGCGAGATCCACGCCTTTGCCGGAGGTCAGGTCCTTGAGCGCGGCGACCGGGTCCTCCTGCGCGGCGTTGATCACCGCGTCGGCGCCGAACTGCTCGGCGAGCTTCATGCGCTCGGCGGAAGTCTCGACCGCGATGACGCGCGCGCCCATGGCGGCGCCGATCACCGTCGCGGAGAGGCCGACCGGCCCCTGGCCGAAGACGGCGAGGGTGTCGCCGCCGTTCATGTTCATTCGCTTCAGCGCGCCGAACGCGGTGCCGGTGCCGCAGGCCACCGCCGCGCCTTCGGCGAAGGAGAGCTCCTCCGGCATCTCGACGATCGTGCGCACCGGCACCTTCAGGTAATCGGCGTGGCCGCCGTGCGCGGTGACGCCATAGACGGTGATGCCGGCGCGGCAGAGCTGCGACCAGCCGACGCGGCAGTGCGAGCACACGCCGCAGCCGGCGTAGTGGTGGTCCATCACGCGCTGGCCGGTCGGCGCCTCCTTTTCCGACACGCCCGGGCCGCGCGCGACGACCACGCCGCAGGGCTCGTGGCCGCCGATGAAAGGTTCACTGAGAGAACCTAAACCCAGTGCGGCCTGGGCCGCCCCCGGCGGCGAACGGTAGAACTTGAGATCGGAGCCGCACATGCCCGAGGCCTTCATCTCGAGCACCACCTCGCCCGGCCCCGGCGTGGGGTCGGGGAAGCTCTTCAGCTCGACCTTGCGGTCGCCGAGAAAGACGACGCCGCGCATGCGCTAGGTCTGCCTGGCGATCTGCGTCTTCTTGCCGTCCGATTTCTTCAGCGTCAGGGCCGACGCCGAGCCCTTGCCCTGCCATTCCTTCTCGTCGATCTTCTCGCCGAGGAAGTTGAGCTCGATGGTCACGTCGTCCGGGTCCTTGAGGAAAATCTGGAAGAGCGGCGGCTTCGCGTCCGGGAAGCTCCTGAAGTGCATCTCCACTTTGTTCTTCTGGATACGCTCGCGCACCTCGCCCGCGTTCTTTGCCAGGAACGCGATGTGGTCCACCGAGCCCGAGCCGGTGGTGCCCTTCGGGTGTTTCTTCAGGAGGAACTGGTCGCGGATCTGGTTCGGGTCCTGCGAGGCAAGGTGCACGCAGGTTTCGCCGCCGACCTTGAGCCAGTAGCCCGGAAAGCCGAAGTCGGGCCGCATCTTGTCAACCTCCATTCCAAGCACGCGGCAGTAAAAATCCTTGGTACGCTCAAGGTCCTTCGAAACCAGCAGAAAGTGGTTCAGTTCGGTGATGGGCATGCAGGCCTCCTCGATGTGCAGGGCAATTCTAACCACGGCGGCGCTCGCCGCTTTCACTTTCCATGCGGTTGCGCAGACCCAGACGTACGAGCCCTACGAGGGGCAGAGCGGCAAGGACGTCGTCTGGGTGCCGACGCCGCCCGCGCTGGTCGAGACGATGCTGGATGCCCTCAAGCTCACCACGCGCGACCACCTCATGGACCTCGGCTCGGGCGACGGCCGCATGGTGATCGCCGCGGCCAAGCGCGGCATCCGTGCCACGGGCGTGGAGTACGAGGCCGGCATGGTGGCGCTGTCGCGCAGGAACGCGGCCGCGGCCGGGGTCGCCAATCGCGCCACCTTCATCCAAGGCGACATGTTCGAGGCCGACCTTTCCAAGGCCACGGTCCTCGCGCTCTTCCTGCTCACCCAGAACCTCGACCGCCTCGAGCCCAAGTTCCGCGAGATGCCGGCGGGCACCAAGATCATCAACAACGGTTACCGCATCTCGGGCTGGGAAGAGGAGACGGTGATCACCGCGCCGGGGCAGTGCGGCTCGTGGTGCACCGCGTACCTGTATCTCGTCCCGGCCAAGGTCGCCGGCGACTGGCAGCTGCCGGCCGGCGTCCTGCGCCTCACGCAAAGCGTCCAGACCCTCGGCGGCGTGCTGCGCACGCCCGACGGCGCCGAGGTGCCCGTGGAAGGCCGCATGCGCGGCGAGGTGGTGCAGCTCAAGATCGGCGGCGACACCTACACCGGCCGTGTTCAGGGCAGGAGCATGCGCGGCGAGGCGACTGGCGCCTTCTCCGGCCACTGGACCGCGACGCGCCTGAAGTAACCTTCTTCCAGTAGTAAGCCTTACTTCCAGTCGCCGCGCAGCTCGAGCACCGCGCTGCGCAGTCCCTCGGGGCTGACGGTCGCCGGCGCGAAGGTCTCGCCCACGGCGAGCCGCACGCGCGGGAAGAGCTTCGCCATGTGCCGCAGCTTCGCGCGGTTGCGCGCGAAGAGGCTCTCCCACAGCCCGGACAGCGCCACCGGCACCACCGGCACCGGCGTGCGCTGCAGGATGCGCATGATGCCGCCGCGGAATTCGTTCATCTCGCCGTCGGAGGTCAGGCGCCCCTCGGGGAAGATGCCGACCAGCTCGCCGTCGGCGAGCTCCTTCGCGATGGTGTCGTAGGCGCGCTCGAGCAGCGCCGGGTCTTCCTTCGACGGCGCGATCGGGATGGCGCGCACGGTGCGGAAGAAGAAGCTGAGGAACGGCACGGCGAAGATGCGGTGGTCCATCACCCAGCGGATCGGGCGGCGGCAAGCCGCGGTGATGACCAGCGCGTCGACATAGGAGACGTGGTTGCTGACGATGATCGCCGGCCCCTCCTCGGGAATGCGCTCGAGCCCGGTCTTGCGCAGGCGGTACACGGTATGGATCAGGATCCACACCATGAAACGCATCAGGAACTCCGGTACCAGCGTGTAGATGTAGAGGGCGACGGCCGCATTCATGATCGCGCCGACGAGGAAGAGCTGCGGGATGGTGAGCCCCGCCGCGAAGAGCCCGATCGCCAGGCCGGCCGCGGCCACCATGAAGAGCGCGTTGAGGACGTTGTTGCCGGCGATGATGCGCGAGCGGTGGGTCGGCTCGCTGCGGATCTGCACCAGCGCGTTGAGCGGCACGATGTAGAAGCCGCCGAACACGCCGAGGAGCAGGAGGTCCAGCAACACCCGTCCCTGCGATGGTTCGCCCGAGGCGGCAAAGGCGAGGTCGAGGCCGAAGACGGTCAATCCGATCGAGCCGAACGGCACCAGGCCGAGCTCGACCTTGTGGGCGGAGAGCCGCTCGCAGAGCAGCGACCCGGCGCCGACGCCGATCGAGAACACCACGAGCAGCGTGGTGACCATGGTCTCGTCGCCGGCGAGGATGTTCTTCGTCAGGTTGGGGAACTGCGTGACGAGCAGCGCGCCGTAGAACCAGAACCACGAGATGCCGAGGATCGACAGGAACACCGTGCGGTTGCCGGCGGTGAAGCGCAGGATGCGCAGCGTCTCGCCGAGCGGGTTCCAGCTGATCGTCAGGTCCGGCGACGGCGCGGGCGAGCGGGGGATGAAGCGCGACAGCACGATTCCCGCGAGCGATAGGGCGCAGGTCGTGGCCGCCACGGCGCCCACGCCCCAGTGCCGCGCGATCATCCAGCCGCCGAGCACCATGCCGAGGAGGATGGCGATCGACGTGCCGGTCTCCACCAGCGCGTTGCCGCCGACGAGCTCGGTCTCGCGCAGGTGCTGCGGCAGGATGGCGTACTTCACCGGGCCAAACAGCGCCGACTGCGTGCCGGCGAGGAAGAGGGCCACCAGCAGCAGCGTCAGGTCCCGCGTGAAGAGCCCGACGGCGCCGATCGCCATCACGGCAAGCTCGATCGTCACGGTGATGGTGATCAGCGTCGACTTCTCGTACTTGTCGGCGAGCTGGCCGGCGGTGGCGGAGAAGAGCAGGAACGGCAGGATGAAGAGCGCCTGCGCCAGGTTCTGCAGCGTGTCCGACGACATCGCCGTGAAGCTCGCCGCCTGGTAGGCGAGCAGGATGACCAGCGCCTGCTTGAAGACGTTGTCGTTCAGCGCGCCGAGGAACTGCACGCCGAAGAACGGCGCGAAGCGCCGCTCGGCGAGCAGCCTGAACTGGCTGCGCTCGCTCACGGGATGACGCTGGTCGCCCTGAGCAGCACCGCCGGTGGGATCGCCAGTCCCAGCGCCTTTGCGGTGTTCAGGTTGACGACCAGGTTGAACCGGGTCGGCTGCTGCACGGGAATATCGCCGGGCTTTGCGCCCTTCAGGATCTTGTCCGCGGTTTCCGCCGCCTGGCGATACAGGTCGGCGATGTCGGCGCCGTACGCCATCAGCCCGCCGGCTTCGGCCTGCTCGCGAAACGGGAACACGGCTGCAATGCGGTGCTTCAGGCACAGCTCCGCGAGCGTGTCCCGGTTGGCCAGATAGGTGGGCGTCTCGAAAACGGTTGCTGCGCCGATGCCGTCGGCCGCCACCTTGCCAAGAATTTCCTCCCATCGATGGCGCTCGCGCTGCGGCAGGTCGACCGGCACGAACGCCACGCCGAGCCGTGCCGCCGCCGACTCGGTCTCCCTGAGCCAATCGGCGACCGATGCGAACCCGCGGATCTCCGCCGGGTGTAGCGCGGCCACCCGACGTACGGCCGGAATCGCCGTCTTGAGCAGCTCGAGCCGCTTGGCCGTCGTATCGGCCGTGTCGAGCGTCATGCCGGTGATGTTGCCGCCGGGTCGCGACAGGTTGGATACCAGCCCCGCGGCGAGCGGATTCGCCGCAGAGCCCATGACGATCGGGATGGTGCTGGTCGCCTTGCTGGCGGCGCTGGTCGCCAGCGTGGTCGTCGCCAGGATCAGGTCGACGCGCAGACGCACCAGCTCGGCCGCGCGTTGGGCGACCAGCTCGGCACTGGCGTCGCCGTATCTTTGCTCCATGAGCAGCGTGCGGCCCTCGACGTAGCCGAGCTCGCCCATGCGCTGCATGAACGCGTCGTACGAAACGTTGGCCCGCGCAGGGCGCACGCCGCTGCTGAGCCAGCCTATCCGGTAGGTCTTCTGCGCGCGCGAGAGGGGAGCCGCCAGCAACGCGCTGCCGGCGAGCAGGAACAGCCTGCGGTCCATACCGCCCATGCCCCTCCCTCCGCCCTCGAATTATTGCTTAGGGGCGGGCGCGCCGCGCTTGCGGCGGTGGAATATGTACCAGGCGATAAGCGCGGCGAGGACGATCGCCACCAGGAGCCCCATCTGCGCGTGCTTGAGCTTGCCGAGCCACTCGTGCAGGGCATACCCGGCGACATACCCGATTCCGGCGATGAGCGGCGCCCAGATCAGCGTGCCGATGAAGTTGAAGAACGCGAGCCGCCACGGCGAGATGCCGCAGGTGCCGATGACGATCGGCCCGGCGATGCGCAGGCCGTAGGCGAAGCGCAGCACGATGACGGCCGCCGCATCCCATCGCCTGAGGATGTCCTGGACGCGCGGCGCCTTCGCGGCGAGCGTGGGGAAGCGCTTGAGGATGCGATGGCCGTAGCGCCGGCCGATGAAGAAGCACGCCTGGTCCCCCAGGAACGCGCCGACGATCGCCACGCCGACGATCGCCCAGTAGGACATGTAGCCGTGCGCCGCGGCTACGCCGGCCAGCGCCAGGATCGTCTCGCCCTCGAGGAAGGTGCCGATGAATACCGCGACGTACCCGAGGTTGGCGACCAGGTCTTCCATCTCAATCCGGGGTCAGGGCAATAATTGCGCCCGGCTCACATCGTCGGGTTGGCGAACTTGCCGCCCATCGCCACGGTGCCGTAGGCCGAGCCGGCGATGTCGAAATTGAACGAGAAATGCTGGTTGATGGTCTGCGTGTCGCGCAGGAAGCGCTGCAGCGGGTCGCGCGTGTAGATGGCGTTGGCGCCGTAGCACGACCAGAGCGTCTCGACCGCCTCGCGCGACTGCGCCACCGCCATCGTGTTCTGGATGCGAAGGCGCAGCTTGGTCTCGAGATCCGGCACGGCGCCACGCTCGGCGTACGAGTCGAAGGCCTTGCCCGATTCGCGCATCAGGTAGCGCGCCGAGTCGACCAGCGCCCGTGCCCGCGCGATCTTGATCTGCACGGCCTGGAAGTCGCTGACCTTGGCACCGGTATACGTTCCGACTCTCTTCGAAAACACTGAAACCACATGCTCGAGAGCGCCCTCCGCCGCGCCCAGCGCCGTGGGCGAGAGCGGATGTCCCGCCGAGGCGACGATCGGGATGCGGAAGAGGGGGCCGCTGTTCAGCTTGGCGCCGGGATGCTCCAGGCCGCCGCGGCACTTGGTCAATTCGAGCGCGCGCCGCTGCGGCACGAAGATGTCCTTCACCTCGATGTCCTTCGAGCCGGTGCCGACCATGCCCATCGCGTACCAGGTGTCGATGATGCGGTAGTCGCTCTTCGGCACCAGGCAGAGCCGCCAGTCGACGGCCTTGTCGCCGTCGTAGACCGTGACGGCGAGCATGTTCCAGTCGGAGTTGTCCACGCCGGAGGAGAAGGGCCAGCGGCCGCTCACCTGGTATCCGCCGTCGACTTTCCTGCCGCGCCCCGCGGCGAGCGCGATGGACGAGGCGATCAGCGCATCCGGGTTCGCGTCCCACACCTCGTGCTGCGTCTCGGGCTCGTAGTAGGCGAGGATCCAGTGGTGGCAGCCGAGGTTGCCGACGTTCCAGGCCGTCGACGGGCAGGCGCGCGCCAGCTCGGCGACGATGTCGACCAC
>DASSPL010000458.1:0-8262 GCA_035699685.1 Burkholderiales bacterium
GAGCTGGCTGCACGTCGGCTCGACCGGCCTTGCAGACTGCATCCGCAAGGTCACCGAGATGTCCGGCTGGAGCGCCAAGCACCGCAAGCTCGGCCGCGGCCGCGGCGTCGGCCTCGCCTGCAGCACCTACATGAGCGGCGCGGGCGTGGCGATCTACTGGAACAAGATGCCGCACTCCGGCGTGCAGATCCTGCTCGACCGCTCGGGGAGCGTGATCGTCTACTGCGGCGCGACCGAGATCGGGCAGGGCTCCGACGACGTGCTCGCCGGCCTCGCCGCCGAGGCGCTCGGCGTCGACATCGGCGCGGTGCGCGTGGTGACCGGCGACACCGGCATCACGCCGGTGGACCTCGGCTCGTATTCGAGCCGCGTCACCATCATGGCGGGCAACGCCGCCCTGCAGGCGGCCGAGCGGCTGCGCGCGCAGATCGCGGCCGTCGTCTCCGAGACGCTCGGCACGCTGCCCGACCGCGTGGTGTTCTCGCAGGGCCGCGTGTTCGCCGCCGACCAGCCCGGCGCCGGCATGACGTTCGTCGAGGCGGTGGCGATGGCCGAAGCCGCGCTCGGCACGCTTTCCGCCGTCGGCTCCTATTCGCCGCCCAAGGCGCCGGGCAAGTACAAGGGCGCCGGCGTCGGCCCTTCGCCCGCCTACAGCTTCACCTCGTGCGTGGTCGAAGTCGAGGTCGACGAGCGCACCGGCTGGATCCACGTGCCGAAGATCTGGATCGCGCACGACATCGGCCGCGCGCTCAACCCGACGCTCGCGCGCGGCCAGGTGATCGGCGGCGTGTACATGGGCCTTGGCGAAGCGCTGATGGAGGAGCAGTCGTTCCGGCGCCTGCCGGAGAAGCTCTCGGGCGCTCTGGTGCATCGCGCGCCTTCCATGCTCGACTACAAGAGCCTGACCGCGCTCGACATGCCCGAGGTCGAAGTGGCTTTCATCGAGGACCCGGACCCGAATTGCCCCTACGGCGCGAAGGAAGTCGGGCAGGGGCCGCTGCTGCCCGTGATGCCCGCAGTGGCGAACGCGATCTACGACGCGGTTGGCGTGCGCATCGACGAGATCCCGATCACGCCCGACAAAGTCCTGCGGGCGCTGCACGACAAGGGCAAGCGTGTCGGCCCGGCCTCCTTCCCCTCGGTGCCGTATCCCGAGCCGACGTTCGTCCTGCCGCCGTGGGAGAACGGCGACGGAAAAGAGACCAAGCGAGATGCTGCGGCTGCCGTGGTTTGAGCACCGCGCGCCGCGCTCGGTCGCGGAGGCGGCGAAGATCCTGGCGGGCGAAGGCCCGCGCGCCATGCTCATCGCCGGCGGCACCGACCTGCTGCCGAACATGAAGCGCCGCCACCAGGCGCCGCAGGTCCTCGTGTCGCTCAACCAGGTGGCGGAGCTGCGCAAGCTGAACGGCACCTTTGGCGCCGCCCTGACGCTCACCGAGATCGCGCAGCACGAAAAAACCCCGGCCGCCCTGCGCCACGCCGCAATGCAGGTCGCGACGCCGCACATCCGCAACATGGGCACGCTCGGCGGCAACCTGTGCCTCGACACGCGCTGCACGTACTACAACCAGACCTACGAATGGCGCAAGGCGATCGATTTCTGCCTGAAGAAGGACGGCAAGATCTGCTGGGTGGCCACCGCCAGCAAGCGCTGCGTCGCCGTGTCCTCTACCGACACGGCGCCTGCGCTGATTGCGCTGAACGCTTCCGTGGTTCTCGTCAGCCAGAAGGGTGAGCGCGAGATCCCCGTGCACGCGCTCTACCAGAACGACGGCATCGACTATCTCTCGCGCACGCCGGACGAAGTCCTGACCGAGGTGCGCGTGCCGTCGGGCTGGAAGAGCACCTACTGGAAACTGCGCCGCCGCGGCTCGTTCGATTTCCCGATCCTCGGGGTGGCGGCTGCCGTGAAGCTCGAAGGTGAGACCGTCGCGGAAGCGAGGCTGGCCCTCGGCGCAGTCGCCTCCCGGCCGTTCCTGGTCGAGAAGGCGGGCGAGTTCCTGAAGGGGAAGAAGCTCACCGACGAGGTCGTCGCCGAGGCCGCCGGGATGGTCGCCAACCGCGCGAAACCCATGGACAACACCGACATGGACCTCTACTGGCGCAAGGAGGTGGCGGATGATTTCGCCTCCTATGCCCTGCGCGAGCTGCGCGGCGACGACATGCGCGAGATCCGCCTGAAGACCGCGCGGCAGGCGATCGCCTAGACATAGAATTACCCTCCCACCATGAGGAGGAGGGGATCATGAAGAGGCTTTGGATTGCGGCTGCGCTCGCCGCCGCGCTGGCGGGCTGCGCCCAGGTGCAGCGCCTGACCGGCACCGGCTGGGAGACGCTGGTCGACGGCGACAAGGGACTGGACAACTTCACCCGCGTCGGCGACGCCAACTGGCGCGCCGAAGGCGGCGCGATCGTCGCCGACCGCGGCAAGGGCGGCCACCTGCTCTCGAAGAAGAGCTACAAGGACTTCGAGATGCGCGCCGAGTTCTACGCCGAGACCAACACCAACAGCGGCATCTTCTTCCGCTGCCAGGACCCGGTGAAGATCGGCGCCGCCACCTGCTACGAGGCGAACATCTGGGACATCCGCCCCGAGCCGAAGTACGGCACCGGCGCGATCGTCGACGTGGCCGCGGTGCCGGTGCCGCTCAAGAACACCGCCGGCGGCAAGTGGAACGTCTACGAGATCACCGCCAAGGGCTCGCAGCTCACGGTGAAGCTGAACGGCGTGCAGACCGTGAGCGTGCAGCACGACAAGCTGAAGGAAGGGCCCTTCACGCTGCAGTACGGCCCGGGCGTGAAGCAGGCGCAGGGCGGCGTCATCAAGTGGCGCAAGGTGCAGGTCCGGCCGCTGTAGCGCTGTGCCTGCTCGCCGCGGCGTGCGCCACGCCGCCCGAGCCGGGCATGTCCATTCCGGTGACCGTGTCGCGCCCGCAGGGCGCGGGGCCGTTTCCGGCCGTCGTCATGATGCACGACTGCAGCGGTCTCGGTCCGCGCTCGAGCGGCGCGCCCGCGCGCTGGAGCGAGACGCTGGTCGCGCGGGGCTATGTCGTCATCCGGCCCGACAGCTTCTCGACCCGCGGCTTCCCCGACGGCGTGTGCACCGACGCTTCGCGCAGGCGCGCCGACGTCGGCTTCAGCCGCCGCGCGCAGGACGCCTTCGAGGCGCTCGGTTACGCGCAACGCCTGCCTTACGTCGATGCGCGCCGGGTGGGCATCATGGGCGGCTCGCACGGCGGCGCGACCACCCTCGTCGCCCTGGGCCGGCCAGGGTTCCGCGCCGGCGTCGCGCTCTATCCGCGCTGCTCAGTCGCCGCGCAGTCCTACGCGCCGGCGGCGCCGCTCTTGATCCTCGCTGGCGAGCTCGACGACTGGACGCCGGCCAAGGAATGCGAGCGCCTCGCCGGCGGCGAGGTGACGCTGAAGATCTATCCCGGCGCGCACCACTCGTTCGACAGCGACCGGCCGGTGCGCTTCGTGGCGGCGCGCGTCAATCCCGCCGCGCCGGGCGGGCGCGGCGCGACCACCGGCGGCAACCCGGCGGCGTGGAAGGATGCGATCGAGCAGGTGACGGCCTTCTTCGACCGCCACCTTAAGTAGTCAATCGTTCTTGATGTTGGCCGCCTTCGCCACGGCGGTCCATTTCGCGATGTCGCTCGCCACCTGGCGGCCGAGCTCCTCGGCGGTGCCGCCGACCGGCTCGATGCCCATGCCAGCGAAGCGCTCGCGCACCTCCGGCGTCTGCACGACGCGCGCCACTTCCTTCTGCAGCCGGGCGACGATCGCCGGCGGCGTCTTGGCCGGCAAGAAGAACGCGGTCCACACCGGCACTTCCATGTCGCGCACGCCGGCCTCGGCCATCGTCGGCACGTCGGGGAAGCCGGGATGGCGCTTCGCCGAGGTGACGGCCAGCGCGCGCACCGTGCCGGACTTGATCGGCCCGGAGGCGGGCGGCGGATCGACCAGCGTCACCGTGACCTGGCCGCCGATCACCGCCTGCACCGACTCGCCGCTGCCCTTGTAGGGAATCATGACGAAGTTGCTGCCGGTGCGCTGCTTGAAGAGCTCGGTGGCGATCTGGAAGATGCCCGCGCTCGACGCGTAGTTCGCCTTGCCCGGGTTCGCCTTGGCGTAGTCGATCAGCTCCTTGATGCTCTTAGGTCCCGATGCGCTCACCACCGCGATCAGCGGGAAGGTGCTGATCATCGACACCGGCGCGAAGTCGCGCACCGGATCGTAGGGCAGCTTGCTGTAGGTCGCCGGGTTGATCGTCATCGGGCCGCTCGGCCCCATGAACACGGTGTAGCCGTCGGGCGCCGACTTGGCCGCCGCCTCGGCGGCGATGATCGACTGCGCGCCGGGCCGGTTCTCGACGATCACCGGCTGGCCGAGGCCCTTCTGCATCTCGGGCTGCATGGCGCGCACGATGATGTCGTTGCCGCCGCCGGCGGAGTAGCCGACCAGAATCCGGATGGGCTTGTTCGGGTAGTCCTGCGCTGCCGCAGGGAGCGCAAGCGCGGCGGCGAGAGCCAGGAAAATTCGGGTCATTCGGTGCATCCTCCTCGTTAGGTCCGGTTTACAGTAGCAGCCATGTGCCGAAACATCAAAACCCTGTTCAATTTCGCGCCCCCGGCGACCGACGAGGAGATCTACGCCGCCTCGCTGCAGTTCATCCGCAAGCTTTCGGGCTACAACAAGCCGTCGAAAGCCAACGAGGTCCCTTTCAACCGCGCCGTGATCCAGGTGGCCGCCGTGGCCCGCACGCTCATCGACACGCTGGAGACCGATTCCGAGCCGCGGGATCGCGAGGTGGAAGCGGCGCGCGCCAAGGCACGCGCGGCGGAGCGCTTCAAAGCGACCTGAAGTCCTCGTCGCTGAGCTTGAGCTTTCCCGCCGCCATGTTTTCCTCCAGGTGGGCGACGTTGCCGGTGCCGGGGATGGGCAGCATCACAGGCGACTTCTTCAAGAGCCAGGCGATCACCACCTGAGAGGGCGTGGCGCCCAGCTTTTTGGCGAGGGTTCTAACCGCGGAATTGCGAAGCGACGAGCCATCTCCCAGTGGATACCACGGCAGGAACGCGATGCCCAGCCGCTCGCATGCCTTGAGCACGTCCTCGGAGTGGCGGTCGCCGAGGTTGTAGCGGTTCTGCACCGAGACGATCGGCACGATCCTGCGCGCCTGCTCGAGCTGCTTCACCGTTACGTTGGAGAGTCCGACATGGCGCACCTTGCCCTCGCGCTGGAAGGCGGCCAGCGTGCCGACCTGGTCCTCGAACGGCACCTTGGGATCGGGCGCGTGCAGCTGGTAGAGGTCGATGCGCTCGAGCTTCAGGCGCTTCAGGCTGCCTTCGAGGTCCTTGCGCAGCTTCTCCGGCCGCCCGTCCTCGTCCCACACCGGCGGCCGCGGGCGCACCAGGCCGCACTTGGTGCCGATGACGAGGTCCTTCGGGTAGGGATGCATCGCCTCGGCGATCGCGATCTCGCTGTGGTGCGGGCCGTAGCTCTCGGCGGTGTCGAAGAAGTTGGCGCCGAGCTCGTACGCGCGCTTGAGCACGCGATGCGCGTTCGCCTTGTCCTTCGGCGGACCCCAGATGTTCGGGTCTTCGATCACGCGCATCGCGCCGTAGCCGATGCGGTTCACTTCCAGGTCGCCCAGTTTCATCGCGAGAGTTCCTTGATCGCCGCCGCCAGTCCGAGCGTGACGCGCGCCATGCGCTCGTAGTCGAGCTTGTCGGCCGTGTCGCTCGGCTCATGGTAATGCGGATAGCGGTTGAAGGCGGTGTCGGTGACCATCATCGCCGGGTAGCCGTGCTGGCGGAAAGACCAGTGATCCGACCAATCGATGCCCGGAATGATGGCCGGCGCCGCCACGCCTTCGGATGGGAACTGCGCATGCCGGCGGAACGAGGCGATGGTCCTGCGGACCAGCTCGCGCGAGCCGAGGTCGCCGACGAAGGCGATGAAATTCGCGCGATCGGGATAGAGCAGGCTGAGCGGCGGCGGATAGCGCTGGCTGCCCGGCTCGTCGCGGTAATAGCCGAGCATCTCGAGCGACAACATGGCGCGCAGCGGCTCGCCGCGCTGGCGCGAGCCCTGCGCCGAATGCCAGCTGCCCATGTCGGGGCCGCGGAAATACGGCGACTCCTCGTTGGCAAACGCGATGAAGCGAATGCCCGGGTTGCGCAGCAGCGCGGCAAGCTCGATCACCACCGCCACGCCGGAGGCGTTGTCGTTCGCGCCCGGCGAACGGAACACGCTGTCGTAGTGCGCCCCGACCACGATGGCGGCCGGTCCCGGCGTCTGCAGGTTGCGCACCTTGCGGCCGCGGCTGACGAACCAGTCCGACTCGACCGCCACGCCGTGCGCCTTGAACGCCGACTCGATATAGCGCGCAGGGCGCTCGAGGTCGGCGTTGCGCTCGCTCTCCGCGAGCACGGAGACGTGGCGCCGCAGCCGCTCGGCGAGCTCGCGCTCCTCCTGCGTGAGCGGCGGCAGCGGCCCGTCGTGCGAGCGGCCGGGCATGGCCGTCATGTAGTGCAGGCCGCCGCCGAGCGCCGCGGCTATGGCGAGGAGGGCGAGGAGCGTGATCGTCTTAGTCGAGCGCGTATTTCAGCTCGGCGATCAGGTCCTCGACGTCCTCGATGCCGACCGACAGCCGCACCAGCCCGTCGCTGATGCCGAGCCCGGCGCGCACGTCTTCCGGCAGCGAGGCGTGCGTCATGATCGCCGGGTGCTCGATCAGGCTCTCGACGCCGCCGAGGCTCTCGGCCAGCGTGAAGAGCTTGCAGCGCTCGAGGAAGCGGCGCGAGGCGGGGAGGCCGCCCTTCAGCACCGCGGTGACCATGCCGCCGTAGCGGTGGTTCATCTGCTTCGCCGCGAGCAGATGCTGTGGGTGGCTGGGTAGACCGGGATAGATGACGCGCTCGACCTTGGGATGCTTGTCCAGCCAAGCCGCGATGTGCATGGCGTTGCCGCAGTGGCGCTCCATGCGCACCGCGAGCGTCTTGATGCCGCGCAGCGTGAGGAAGGCGTCGAACGGGCTCGGCACGCCGCCGACCGCGTTCTGCAGGAAGGCGAGCTGCTCTTTCAGCGCCTTGTCCCGGACGACGACGGCGCCGCCGATGACGTCCGAATGGCCGTTGAGGTACTTGGTGGTGGAGTGGACCACGACATCGAAGCCGTGCTCCAGCGGCCGCTGGATCCACGGCGAGGCGAAGGTGTTGTCGGCGACGCAGACGAGCTTCCTGCGGTGCGCGATCTCCGCCACGGCGGAAAGGTCGACCAGCTTCAGCAGCGGGTTGGTCGGCGTCTCGGCCCACACCATGCGCGTGTTCGGCTGGATCGCTCGTTCCAGGTTTTTCGGGTCGGAGAGGTCGATGAACGTCGCCTGCAGCCCCGCGGACCTTTTCCTGACCTTCTCCAGGATACGGTAGCTGCCGCCGTAGAGATCATGCATGCAGACCACGTGCGAGCCGCTGTCCAGGGTTTCCAGCAGGGTGCCGATGGCCGCCATGCCCGAGGCGAAGGCGAAGCCGGCCTCGCCGCCTTCGAGCTCGGCGATGCACGCCTCGAGCGCGTCGCGCGTCGGGTTGCGCGTGCGCGCGTAGTCGTAGCCCTTGTGCTCGCCGGGGCTCGACTGCGCGTAGGTCGACGTCGCGTAGATCGGCGTCATGACCGCGCCGGTGCGCGGATCGGGCTCCTGCCCGGAATGGATCACCTTGGTCTCGAACTTCATGGGCCCTTTCGGCGGCGAAGCCAGTTGAGCAGGTCGATGCGCGTGATGAGGCCGAGGAATTCCTCGCCGTCGACCACGATCGCCACCATGCCGCGCTTGAAGACGTCCATCAGCTGCTCGACGCCGGCGGACGGTGGCACGGTGACGAGGTGGCTCTCCATCGCCTCGCTCACGGGCTCGTCGAAGTGCTGCGGATTGTCGTACACCTCGGCGAGGATGTCCTCCTCGTCGACGATGCCGACGATGCGGCCGTCCTTCAGCACCGGGAGCTGCGAGACGTCGTAGAGCTTCATGCGCTGGTAGGCGGCCAGCACCTTCTCGTCGGCGTTGACCGTCGCCACCGCGCGGTCGAGGTGGCGCCGGCTGATCAGGTCGCGCAGGTCGCCGAAGTGCTCGCGCTCGATGAAGCCCTGCTCGAGCATCCAGAAGTCGTTGTACACCTTGGACAGGTACTTGTTGCCGCTGTCGCAGACCAGGCTCACCACGCGCTTCGGCTCCTTGCTCTCGCGGCAGTAGCGCAGCGCGGC
>DASSPL010000459.1:0-3601 GCA_035699685.1 Burkholderiales bacterium
AAGAGCAAGGTGTTCTGCGTCAACGTGCTGCGCGCCGAGGACTGGCATCTTTCCACCACCTTCAGCGGCGGCCAGACCGGCGACGCGCGCTTCAAGAACGGCAACTGGACGCGGCTCACCACCGGCGCGCCGGTGCTGATCGACGCGCTGGTGTCGTTCGACTGCCGTGTGGTGAAGTCGCTCTCGCACGGCACGCACACCGTGTTCCTGGGCCAGGTCGAGCAGATCCTCATCGGACAGAAGGGCAAGCCGCTCCTTTACTCCGAGGGCCAGTACGCCAAGCTCGCCTCGCTCACCCTGGGCGAGCCTCTCCCTGAAGGGCTCGATTACTGGGGCTTCTAGAGCTGGACCGGAGGATTCGCGTGGTCGTGGCGGCGAACTTCCTCGCCGTCGCGGCGCGCATGAGCCTGGTCACCTTCCTCGGCATCTATTTCGTGCAGAAGGCCGGGATCGACATCGCGACGGTCGGCTTGGCCTTCCTGTGCGAGAACCTGGCGCGCGGGCTGCTCGCGCCGATGTTCGGCGCGCTCTCCGACCGCATCGGCCGCCGCGCCTTGCTCCTGGTTGCGGCACTCGCGACGGCGGCCGTGCTGCCCTGCTTTCTTCTGGTCACGGACCCGCTGACCCTGGTTCTGTGGAGCCTGGCCCTCGGACTCACCGGCGCCATCAACATGCCGGTGGCGACGGCGCTGCTGCTCGACCTCGCGCCGGCCGAGCGCCGGCAATCGGTGCTCGCGCTGAACTACACGGTGATGAGCGTGGCCTACACGCTGGGGGTCTCGCCGGCCGGCTACGTCGCCGAGCGGGGCTACGGATTGCTCGCGGCGATCAGCGCCGCCGGCTATCTGCTCGTCGCGCTCCTATATGCGCTTGCGCTGCGCACACCTGTGGCCGGCGAGAAAAGGTCGGAGGCGGGCGTGGTGCGCGACACGGTCGCCGCGTTCGTCGACCGGCGCTTCGCGCTGTTCGCCGCCATCGCGTTCGTCTTTCCGCTCAGCATGGGCCTGGTGGTGACGGTGTCGCCGCTCTTCGGCGCGGAGCGCGGGCTGGGCGAGGGCTATATCGGCCTGGTGCTCGGCGGCAACAGCATCATCGTCGCGCTGCTCGCGCTGCCGATCGCAGCGCGCGTGGAGCCGATGGGACCCTTCCGCGTTCTCGGCGCCGCGGCCGCGGTGGTCGCCGCCGCGCTCGCCTGCTACGGCGCCATTCCGCATGCCGGCGCGGCGCTCCTCGTCGGCACCATCATCTTCAGCTTCGGCGAGATCGTCTTCAGCTCGGCGGTCCCGGCCGCCGTGGCGCGCCTCGCGCCCGAAGGCCGCCGCGGCGCCTACCAGGGCAGCTGGGCCCTGGTCGGCTCGCTCAGCATGGGAAGCGCGCTAATCCTCTCCGGCGCGCTCAGCCGCGCGATCGGCTGGGAAGGGACCTGGCTCTTGTTCTCTGTCCTGGTTGCAGCCGCCGCGGCCGCGTTCTTTAAATGGGGACAGACCCCATTTTTCTCATCTAAAACACATACGCCGCGCTGACGCCCGTGCCCCAGTCCGGGCTGCCGCGGGCGAAGCCCTTCAGCAGATACGCCTGCATGCGCCAGGCGCGGTCGAGGCGGTGCGACCAGAAGCCGGTGAGCTCGCGCTGCGCCGCCGGGGCGGGGGTGCCGGCCTGGCGCGCATCGAAGGCGAGCCCGACGCTGTCGCCCGTGGCGAGCCGGTGGCTGACGCCGAGGCCGACGTTGAGCACGTTCTCGAAGTTGGCGATCGGCGAATCGCCGAACAGGGTGTAGCCGACGGCGCCGAACACGGTGTTGCGCTCGAGCGTCTGGAAGCCCTCCACCTGGAACGACACGTCGTTGCTGCCGGTGCCGAGGCCTTGCTCCTCGTCGCCGCTCGCCAGCTTGAGCTTGCCGCCGACGCCGACGCCGGAGCGGTTGCCCGCGCCGTACATCATGTAGGTCGCCGACACCGTCGAGTCGCCCATGCCCGTGACGACGCGCCGGTCGCGCGCGCGGCGGCGGTCGACGCGTCCGGCGCCCGCCACGACGTCGGTGTCGCCGCTGATGCGCAGCCAGGGCACGACCGCCTTGAAGGTCCAGGCGTCCATGTCATAGCGCGCGGTGAGCGGGATCGACACGATCTGCGTGCTGCTCGACTCGCCGTACGTGCCGGTGCTGTAGTGGATGCCGCTGCCGACGCTGAATTCCTGGGCGAGCGCCGCCGGCGTCGCGGCGACGCCCGCTGCAATCAACGCGGCCCTGAAAAGCTGAGGGTTGATCATCCCGGTCTTTCTTCGATTATTGAAAACGGGATCCCCGCCTGCGCGGGGATGACGGCGCAATCTAGCGCCCGGGGCGCTCGGGCTTCTCGGGGCGCTCGGGCCGCTCGGGCTTCTCCGGCCGCTCATGCTTCGTGTGGCGCTCCGGCCGCTCGGCGCGCGCGTGCTTCTCGGCCTTTTCGGCTTTCTCCGAGCGCATCACTTCGCCGAGCTTGAAGCCGTAGGCCTGCGCGATCTGGCCCCAGCCCTTGCCGTCGGCGCGCATCGCCAGGATGCCGGGCTTCTGGGCGGTGCCGATGAGGGCGGTCTGCAGCTGCTGCGTCGTCGGCTTCGCGGTGCCGAGCTCTTTCTCGGCGATCGACAGCGCGATGTTCACTTCACCGTAGCCCATCTTGTCGGTGGGCGTCTTGAAGGTCCTGCCGTTGATCGTGAAGTCCTTGCCGTCGCGCAGGCCGTTGACCAGCGTCTTCGCGTTGGCCTCGGAGCCGGCGAGCGGCGTGTACTTCGCGACCAGCTCGTCGCGCGACTGCGCGAATGCGCTGCCCGCGAAAAACGCGGCGGCGAAGAAGGTCGCAATCAGGCGTGTTTTCAGCATGGGGAAACCTCCGCTTCTTGGGATACGAGAGGCCATGCTACGTCGCCTCGCCGGCAGCGCTAAGGCCGTACGTCACGGCGGCGATGGTTCCGCCGGACTACGCTCTCAACGCGGTTGCGACATCTCGGTGAGCGAGTGGAGGAAAGCGACCAGGTCCTCGCTCTCGCGCGGCGTGAGGTTGAGCTTGCGCAGGATGCGCTCGCCGTCGGCATGCAGGCGCTCCTCGTTCAGCTCCGAGTAGTGCCGCACGACGTCGCGCAGCGAGGCGAGGCTGCCGTCGTGCATGTAAGGCGCGGTGAGCGCGACGTTGCGCAGGCCGGGGACGCGGAACTCGCCGAAATTGCGGTGCTGCAGCTCGACATGCCGCGTGCCGACGGCGGCCGCGCCGGTGCGATCGTCGCTGAAGCGGCCGAGCAGGTTGTACGGACTCGCCTTCACGCGCTTGATGCCCTCGAGGCGGCCGGCATCCACCCGCCCCGGGGCGGCGAAGAAGGGCACGGCGACGTCGGCGAACTCGCCGTTGGTGAAGTGCGGTCCGAAATGGCACACGCTGCAGTTGCCCTTGCCGACGAAGATCGCGAGGCCGCGCTGCGCGGCCGCCGGGTAGCGCGCCATGCGGTCGGCATCGTTCGCGGCGAGCGCGTCGCGGAAGTCGTCGAAGGGCGCGCGCCGGCTGACCAGCGTCTCCTGGAAGGCGGCGAGCGCCTTGCCCGCGTCCACCATCGCCTCTTCGTCATCGGC
>DASSPL010000460.1:0-11128 GCA_035699685.1 Burkholderiales bacterium
GGCGATCCCCGAGATGCGCCGCCATGGATACGACCCGGCGTTCGCCGCCGGCTGCGTGGCGAGCGCCGGCACGCTCGACGTGCTGATCCCGCCCTCGGTGCTGCTCGCCATCTACGCCATCGTCGCCGAGCAGAACCTGCCGAAGCTCTACGCCGCGGCGTTCATCCCCGGCTTCGTGCTCGCCGCGCTGTACGTGCTGGCGGTGTGGATCGTGGCCTGGCTGCGGCCGCACTGGGTGCCGAAGGTGCCGGGCATGTCGCTCGCGGCGCGCCTGCGAGCGTCGGTGGGCATGTGGAAGCTCGCGGTGCTGTTCTTCTTCGCCGTGTTCGGCATCTACCTCGGCTGGTTCTCGCCGACCGAAGCCGCGGCGGTGGCTGCGTTCGCCGCCATCGTCATCGCCATGGCGACGCGGCAGATGGGCTTTTACGGGCTATGGCAGGCCATCCTCGAGACCGCCTACACCACGGCCGCCATCTTCTTCATCGTCGTCGGCGCGTTCATCTTCTCGCGCTTCATCGTGCTCACCCAGTTCCCGGCCGAGCTCGCCGGCTGGGTGAAGCAGTCGGGCATCGGCCCGGGCTGGATCCTGTTCGGCGTCATGCTGCTCTACATCGCGCTCGGCACGTTCCTCGACGAGGTCAGCACCATCCTCATCAGCGTGCCCGTGACGCTGCCGCTGGTGGTGGGCCTGGGTTACGACGGCTTGTGGTTCGGTATCTTCGTCACCGTCATGTGCACCATCGGCCTCATCAGCCCGCCGACCGGCATGACGGTGTTCGTGATCCAGGCGCAGCACACCGACATCCCCGTGGCGCGCATCTACCTTGGCACGCTGCCGTTCTTGCTGGCCGACTTCGTGCTGGTCGCGCTGCTGGTGCTGCTGCCGGGGATGGTCGCCTGGCTGCCTAGCCTGCTCAAGATTTGAGCCGGGCGTAGATCGGCGTGAAGTCGGGTGCCGTTTCGCGCATCAGGTGGTCGAATGAGTCGATGACGAAGTAGCGCTCCTGGTAGCGGTCGATCTGGTATTCGGTGCGCATGACGCGCTCGAGGTCGAACGGCAGCCGCTGCGGCCGCGGGTCCTCGACGCAGTAGGCGAGCTCGCCGCCGGAGGACAGCAGGCCGGCGCCGTATGCGCGCACGCCCGCGGGAGTCTTCATCAGCCCGAACTCGATGGTGAACCAGTAAAGCCGTGCGAGGAACTTCACCGCGTCGAGCCGCATCGCCTTCAGCCCGCCCTTGCCGTACTCGTGCAGGTGGTCGGCGTACGTACGGTCGAAGAGGAGCGGCACGTGGCCGAAGAAGTCGTGGAACACGTCGGGCTCGACGATGTAGTCGAACTCCTCGGGCTTGCGCAGCCAGACCGTGACCGGGAAGCGGCGGTTGGCGAGGTGCGTGAAGAACGCCTCGTCCGGTATCAATCCCGGCACGGCGACGATCTCCCAGCCTGTCGTCTTACGGAGCTTCTTCGAGACTTCGTCGAACCTCGGGATCTCCCGGCTCGCATCCAGCCCCGCGATCGCGTCCTGCCATTCCGGGCAGGCGTAGCGCGGCACCAGCTTCGACTGCCGCTCGAACAGTCGTCGATAGAGCGCGTGCTCGTCGGGCGTGTACGAGCTCCAGTCCTGCTCGACCGCGTAGTCTGCGGCGGCCTTGCTGTAATCGCCGCGCAAATTGGTGACAGTCACCATTTAACAGGGACTGTCCCTGTTTATGCCGCCGGCTTGAGCACGCCGCGCCGAACCTGGTCGAGTTCCATCGATTCGAAGAGCGCGCGGAAGTTGCCTTCGCCGAAGCCTTCGTCGCCCTTCCTCTGGATGATCTCGAAGAAGATCGGGCCGATGACGGTCTTGGTGAAGATTTGCAGCAGGAGGCCGCCGGCCGGGCTGCCGTCGATGAGGATGCGGCGCTTGCGCAGCTCCTCGAGCGGCTCGCCGTGATTCGGCAGGCGCTTGTCGACCATCTCGTAGTAGGTGTCGGGGGAGTCGAGCAGCTCGACGCCGCTGGCCCGCAGCGTGTCGACCGTCTTGTAGATGTCGCCGGTGTGCAGCGCGATGTGCTGGATGCCCTCGCCGTGGTAGGCGTCGAGGTACTCCTGGATCTGCGACTTGTCGTCGGAGGATTCGTTGATCGGGATGCGGATGCGCCCGCAGGGGCTGGTCATCGCCTTCGACTTGAGTCCGGTGAGCTTGCCCTCGATGTCGAAGTAGCGGATCTCGCGGAAGTTGAACAGGCGCTCGTAGAACTCGGCCCACTCCGCCATGCGGCCGCGGTGCACGTTGTGCGTCAGGTGGTCGACGAAGGTGAGGCCGGCGCCGGCGGGCGCGGGGGCGTCGCCGCGCCAGAACGCCTCGAAGCCGGGCAGCGGGCGGAAGTCGACGTCGTAGATGGTGTTGCCGTAGGCGTTGTCCGGATAGCGGTCGACCAGGTAGATCAGCGAGTCGCCGATGCCCTTGATCGCCGGGATGTTGAGCTCGCCCGGGCCGGCGGTGTTCTCCACGCCCCAGGCGCCGCGCTCCACGAGCCTGTCGTACGCCGCCTTGGCGTCGCGGACGCGGAATGCGATGGCGCACACGCTCGGGCCGTGGCGCCGGGCGAAGTTCTGCGCGAAGGAGCGGGGCTCCGCGTTGAGGACGAAGTTGACGTCGCCCTGCTTGTACAGCGCGACGTCCTTGTGCCGGTGCTTCGCGACGCGCCGGAAGCCGAGGCGCTCGAACAGGGCGCCGAGGGCCTTGGGGTCGGGCGCGGCGTATTCGACGAACTCGAAGCCGTCGGTCTGGATCGGGTTTTCCCAGGTCTCGCTCATGTTCAGTATGATGCGCCCCCTATGCAAAATGTTCCATTGCGGGTCCCGCTGGCGGAGTTCGAGCCCGCCCTCAAGAAGCGTCTCGAAGAGCTGTGGGGTACGCCCCCCAACCTGTACAAGGCCCTCGCCAACCACCCGGCGCTCATCGCCGCCTGGACCGAATTCTCCAAGATGCTTCGTTACGACACGCGCACGCCGCGCGCGCTGCGCGAGCTCGTCATCCTGCGCGGCGCCCAGATCGTGCAGTCGGAATACGAGTGGGCGCAGCACGTGGTGATGGCCCGCAAGGCCGGGGTGACCGACCGGCAGATCGACGAGCTGGCGAGCTGGAAGACCTCGTCCCTGTTCGATGCGAAGGAGAAGGCGGCCATCGCCCTGGCCGAGGACGTCACGAGGGGCAGGGTGACCGACGCGGTGTACCAGGAGGCGATGCGCCACTTCGACCATCACGACTACGTCGAGATCGCGTCGGTGGCGGCGTTCTACGCGATGGTGGCGCGCATGCTCGACGCGATGGGCGTGCAGCTCGAGGACGACATGCGGGATTACCAGCCGAAGCTCCGGTGACTGAAAAAAAGAACTACCGCTATTACGAGTTCGTGATGGCGGCGTTCGTCACGGTGCTGATCTGCTCCAACCTGATCGGCCCGGCGAAGATCGTGCAGTTCGACTGGCTGCCGTTCGCGTTCGGCGCCGGGGTGCTGTTCTTCCCGATCTCCTACATCTTCGGCGACATCCTCACCGAGGTGTACGGCTATGCGCGCGCGCGGCGCGTGATCTGGGCCGGCTTCATCGGCCTGCTGTTCGCCGCGGTGATGGCCTCGGTCGTGGTGGCGCTGCCGCCCGCGCCGTTCTGGGAGAACCAGAAGGCCTACGAGATCGCGTTCGGCACCACCTGGCGCATCGCGCTCGCCTCGATGTTCGCGTACTTCTGCGGCGAGTTCGTCAACTCGTTCGTCCTCGCCAAGATGAAGATCCTGACCCAGGGGAAGCACCTCTGGAGCCGCACCATCGGCTCCACCGTGGTCGGCGAGGCGGTGGACTCGGCGCTGTTCTATCCGCTGGCGTTCTACAACTCGGGCCTGATTCCCAACGAGGCCCTGCCGGCCATCATGGCGGCGCAGTTCGGCCTGAAGGTGGCGGTCGAGGTCGTCTTCACGCCCGTTACCTACAGGATCGTGGCGTTCCTGAAGCGGGTGGAGAACGAGGATCACTACGACCGCGACACCAACTTCACGCCCTTCAGCCTGAAAACGTAAGAAGATGAAAACCCGCCTTGCGCCGTCATCGGGCGCGGGCATGATGCGGGAATGCTGAGCGACACCCGGCTGGGGGAGCAGCTGGTCAGGATGGGCGTCATCGACGCGACGGAGCTGCGCGCGATGCTGTCGGTCCAGTCGGAGCTGCGCGCCGCCCACGGCCGCGCGGTGCTCGACCCGCTGTCGCGGCGCTTCCGCCTGGGCCGCCTGCTGGTCGATTCCGGCGTCATCGACGAAGCCACCCTGAGCCGCGCCCTGGCCGAGAGCCGCCGCAGCGGCCGGCGACTCGGCGAGGCGCTGGTCGACGCCGGCGCCATCTCGACCGAAGTGCTGCAGCGCTCGCTCGAGCGCCAGCGGCGTCTGATGGCGATCGCGCTATCCAGCGTGGCGCTTTCCACGTCGCCGAATACGAACGCCGCCGACACGGCCACCGTGCGCGTCGTGGCGAGCGTCACCGCCAGCGCCTCCATCGAGAGCCAGCGGCTGCCGAGCGAGGTGGCCGTCTCCGCCGAGGATATTGCGCTGGGGTACGTCGACGTGCCGGTGGAGATCGGCGTGCGCAGCAATCACGCCGTGGTGCTCGGCTTCTCCGCGAATTCACGCGACGTCGCGCGCATCGACGTCACGAGCGGCAGCACCTACATCGCGCAGCGCGAGCGCGGCATGCGCTCGAAGGCGACCTCGCTCCAGCTGCGCCTGCGGCTCGCGCCCGGCGCTCAGCCCGGCCGCATCGCCTTCCCCGTCAGCGTCTCCCTTACGCCCGCCTAGAAGTTGATGGTGATGGTCAGCGTGTCGGCGTAGCCGCCCGGCGCGACGTCCTGATTCGGTGCGATGCGGCCGTAGAACGTGACGCTCCACGGCTGGTTCTTGTTCACCTTCATCGAGCGTATGGCGGTGCCGCCGGTGCCGTCGCCAAACACCTGCGTCGCCGAGGCGTCGGCGTAGAAGTTGTAATCCAGCAGATCGGCGCCGGCCGCTGCGCGCATGCGGCGCGGGAAAAAGCCGCCGGAAACCGTGCTCGGCCCGAGCTGCACGGTGACCGTCGGCGGCGGGTTGTCGTTGCAGTTGATCACCGCGTTGCCCGAGGTCGTCACCGGCGCGCTGGAGAGGGCGTCGTACACGCCGAAGGACAGGCTGGGCATGCTGACGGTGCAAGCTCCGAACGCGTTTCCCACCGGGAGGAGGAGCGCGAGCACAAGCCAACTAGGGCGCACAGCGCACCTCGCCCAGTTCGTTCACCACCTCATCGTTCGCGGCCACCTGCACCTGGAAGCGGCAGGTCTCGCCGGCGCGCGTGGCGCTGCCCTCGTAGGCGCCCGGCGGCACCTGCTCGACGTAGAAGCTGCCGTCGCGCGAGGTGGCGATCTCCTTGCGCTCGCCGCCGACCAGGAGCTCGCCCTGGGCGTCGCCGAAAGGCCGCGCGTCCTTGAGCAACCGGCCGGCAATGGCCGTCACGGCGCGCGCGTTGAAGTCGAGGTACACCCCGCTTCTCAGCGCCGGCGCGACGATGAACCGCGCGCGCGGCACGATGTAGTTCACCGGCAGGTCCTTGTCCTCGATGGCCACCGGGTTCTCGAAGTACGACGCGAGCCGCGGCACGAACACGGTGCCGGAGCTGTCGGTGGTGCCGACCGGCTGGTTGTTGGCATAGACGCGCACGCCGGGAAGCGAGCCTACTCTTACGATGGCGAAGCTGTCGGCCACCGGCCGCGAGAGCGCCCATTCGCCGCCGACCGCCGCGACGCCGCCCTGGACGCCGACCTGGCTGCGGTTATTGCCGGTGGCCGAGTCGCGGAAGTGCTCCGCGCGAAACACCGCGCGGCGCGCGTTCCACTGCAGCAAGGGGTTGAGCACGCTGCCGGAGCCGTTGTCGCCCTCGCGCGCCTCGGCGTTCACCCGGTAGATAAGGCCCTCGCCCTCGGGGTTGCCGCCGGAGAACTGCAGCACGCCGCCCGAGCCGAACGAATCGCGGCGCGCCTGCGCGCTCGCGAGGTGGCGCATGCCGGCGGCGTCGAAGTGCCACGACAGCGTGAGGAAGACCTCGTCGTTCGTCGCAGTGGCCGAGGTGTGGCGCGCGGTGGCTGAGAGATAGAGGTCCCGGCCGAGGCGCCGGCGATAGCCGAGCGCCGTCGAGCGTGAGGTGGCGCCATCCCAGGGCGCCGTCGAGGTGATGGTGAGGGAGACCCCGCTGGACGCGGTGAGCGCATGCGAGGCGGCCGCGGCGAAGTCGTAGCGGCGGTTGCCGAGGAGGTCCGGCGCGGCGCGCTCGAAGTCGCGCTCCTCGCGCTTCAGCGCCAGATTGGTGCTCCAGCGCACCGAGTGGAAGGCGTGGGCGGCGCTCCAGGCGTTGCCGCCGCCGTGGGCGAAGTGCAGGTTCACCACGCCGTAGTCGCCGACGCCGAGGCTCGCCGCCGGACCGAAGTTGCCGCGGCCATCGAGCCCCTCGGCGTGGCCGCCGAGCGTCACCCCGCTGGTCAGCCCACGGCGGTAGAAAGCGCTGTAGCCCGGCTTGCCGTAATCCGCGCTGCGGATGCCGAACTGCCGGCGCTCCAAGCCCGCGTCGAAGCTGTATTCGCTCAGTCCCGGGCGCAGCAGCGACTCGCTGTAATAGAACGGGTCGCTGATGCGCTGCTCGTTGCCGAGCACGTCGCGCACCACCACCTCGGTGAGCTGCAGGCCGGGCACGTTGACCAGGTTCTGCAGCTCGAAGCCGCCGGGCGTGACGCGCTCGCGGCGCACCAGCACGCCGTTGCTGTAGACGAACACCTCGGAGGGCAGCGCGGCGGTGCCGGCTACCACCTGTCCCGGGAAGCGCACGTAGTAGGGGTCGATGCTGAAGCGCCGCGAGAAGCTCACGCCACCAAGGCGCAAGCTGCTCGCGAGCGGCCCGGGCTGCACGCCGACGAAGTCGCCCAGCGTCAGGCGCTCCAGCGTCTCGCGGTTGTCGCGCGTCAGGCTGGTCGAAAGCCGCGCCGTGCGACGGGTCCCGGTAAGCGGCTCCTGCACGCTGTATGCGTCGCTCGAGAGGAGGAAGGCGCCGACTCTTGCGCCCAGCTCCCCGGCGAGGTCATTGGCGTTGCCTGCTGCCTCATGAGTGCGCGTAACGTTGTAGTTGAAGTACGAACCGGCCGGAGCCGGGCGCAGCACGTGGGCGCTCGCCTTCGGCCCCAGGTCGATCACCTGCCGGCCGGTGAGGGCGCGCGCGTCGGCGCGGATGGAGAGCACGAGCCGGTCCATGTCGAGCTGGTACTGGAGCGCGGCGAGCGAACGCAGCGAGACGTAATCGGCGCCGTCGATGCGCGTCTTCTGCCCGGTGAGCGCGCCCAGCCCGAAGCGGGGCAGATCCTCCTCGCGGACGTAGATGTCGCCGTCCTGGGCGACGAGCACGAGGTAGTCGCCCTTCGCCTCGAGGTTCACCTGCACCGCCAGCATGGCCTCGCTGGCCGCCGGCGCGCGCGTGTCGGGCAGCGTCGCGCACGTCGCGCACTCGGCGTCGAGTCGCAGCCGGAGGGTTTCCTGGGCGTTCGCCGCTGTGAGGCTGAGGGCCATGAGCGCGGCCGCGGCGCCGCGCCGGACCATTACCGGCAGTCCGCGCTCGCGAGCGCCCGCTCGGCGCGCAGGACCAGCTTGTCGGCCGGCGCCTCGACGCGGATGGATTTCGCTTTTGAGCAGACATCGGCTGGGAGCTTGAGCAGGTACGGCCGCTGCACCCCGGTGAGGACATACCAGCCGTCGACGGACTGCTGGTGCACGGTTTCGCCGCCGGCGCCGAGCGCGGTCACGTTGACCGACGCGATGCGGAAATGCACGTTGCCGGTATTCTTCACCATTGCCTCGACTGCACCGCCCCTGGTGATCAACTCGATGGAACCGGAAAGCGCCGGAGCGGCGGGTCGCAGGAAGACCGGCACGCCGAAACGCAGCGTCACCGCGATGCCGGTCGAGGGGTCGCGCTGCGGGTCGGCGAGCTCCTCGATGAACAGGCGGTAGGTCCTCTCGGCCTGGGTCGCGGGCACCTTGTAGCCCACCCGAACGACGCGGTTCTCGTTCGGCACGACCTTGAATTGCTGCGGGAAGTAGACCAGGTCGGTGGTCTCGGTATAGCGGTCGGCGCCGTTCGCCTCCTGCGTCCACTCCATCGCCCGCACCTGGAAGGCGAGCGGCTTCGAGTCGTCGTTGCTGACGGTCACCAGCGCGGACTTCGTCGTGCGGTCGAGCTCCACGCGAATCGGGCTCACGCCGAAGTTGCCGGCGTGAGCCTCCAGGGCAACGGCGGCGAGGGCCGCCAGGAGAAGCTTCATTACGGGGTCAACGTGATCGCGATGCTGTCCGTGTACACGGCCGGCGTCACGTTGGCCGCGTTGGCCTGGTTCACCGAGACCGACAGCGACAGGGTCTTGTCGTTGCCCGCGCCCATGCCCGAGCCGGCGCCGCCGGAAGTGCTGGAGAACGTGTACGGGATCGACTCGGCGCCGTTCACCAGGTTGCCGCCGGTGGCAGAGGTGGTGGAGCCGGAGGCAAGGGCGAAGGCCGGCGCCGTGCCCTTGGTGCAGCGGTAGGCGATCGACGCGCTCTGCGTCACGGTGCTGGTGGCGGTCGGGTCGAGGGTCAGGTTGACGGTCGAGGCCGCGCTGTTGAACTTGCATGTGCCCGACACGCTGCCGTTGACGGTGACGGAGTGGTTGTCGCCCGCGTGTGTGGCCGTGCTCATCAGCAGGGCGGCGATGGCGGTGACGATGGCTTTCTTGTTGGTTTTCATTTGCGTCCCTTCTTCCTCGGTTGAGCTTCGTTTAGAAGCGGTGAGCTCATCTTAGGAAGTGGCAACGGGCACGATGTTACAGCCGGTTAATTCGCCGGATGGGGTGTAAGACAATGAAAAAAGTGGCCGGGAAGCGTCCCCGGCCGTGGAAGAACCCGAGCCTTTATTACGGCGTGAGCGTGATGGCGATGCTGTCGGTATAGACGGCCGGCGTGACGTTGGCCGCATTCGCCTGGTTCACCGAAACCGAGAGCGAAAGGGTCTTGTCGTTGCCGGCGCCCATGCCGCTGCCCGCGCCGCCCGAGGTGCTCGAGAACGTATAGGGGATCGACTCGGCGCCGTTCACCAGGTTGCCGCCCGTGGCGGAGGTGGTGGAGCCGGAGGCGAGAGCGAAGGCCGGCGCCGTGCCCTTGGTGCAGCGGTAGGCGATCGACGCGCTCTGCGTCACGGTGCTGGTGGCGGTCGGGTCGAGCGTCAGGTTGACGGTCGAGGCCGCGCTGTTGAACTTGCACGTGCCCGACACGCTGCCGTTCACGGTGACGGAGTGGTTGTCGCCGGCGTGAGCGGCGGCGCTCATCAGCAGGGCGGCGATCGCGGTAAAGACGGCTTTCTTGTTCGATTTCATGTTCTTTCCTTTTTCCTCGGTTGTGCTTCGTATCGAAGCGGTGAGTTCATCCTAGGGATCGGGCAGGGCCCGGAAGTTACAGGCTGTTAATTCACGGGGTGAGCGTGATGGTGATGCTGTCCGTATAGACGGCCGGCGTGACGTTTGCGGCATTCGCCTGGTTGACCGACACCGACACTGACAAGGTCTTGTCATTGCCGGCGGCCATGCCGGTGCCCGAGCCGCCGGAAGCGCTGGAGAAGGTGTACGGGATCGACTCGGCGCCGTTCACCAGGTTGCCGCCGGCGGCGGAGCCCGTGGAGCCCGAGGCGAGCGCGAAGCTCGGCGCCGTGCCCTTGGTGCAGCGGTAGAGCACCGAGGCGGTCTGCGTCACGGTGCTGCTCGCCGTGGGGTCGAGCGTCAGGTTCAACGTCGAGCTGGCCGCGTTGAACTTGCAGGTTCCGGTCACCGTGGCATTGACGGTGATGGTGTGGCTGTCGGCGGCCATTGCGTTGCCGGACATCAGCAGCGCGGCGAGCGCGGCGGCGATCAGGTTGTTCTTCTTGGTGTTCATGACTTCCTGCCTTCTTCCTCACGTATCGATCAAGTGAGGCCATGGTAGGAAGCCGCGCCCGGCGCAAAGTTACGGCCGGTTAACTGCTGTCAGAGTTTGTCAGTCCTCGGCTTCGACGCGCTCCAGGCGATAGCCGAACTGCTGCACCGACTGCAGGCGCAGATTTCCCTCCTGCAGTCCCAGCTTGCTGCGCAGCCGGCTCATGTGGGTGTCCAGCGTGCGCGTCTTCACGTCGGCGCGCAGGCCCCATACCGCCTCCAGCAGGTGCTTGCGCGAGAGCAGCTGGCCGAAGTTCATGAAGAAGAACTCGGCGAGCTGGTATTCCTTGTCGGTCAGCGCGATCGGCTTGCCGTCCCGCGCAAGCGTGCGCGCCTCGCGGTCCAGCTCGAACGGTGAAATGGAAATACGTTCCGCGCGTGATCCGTGAGCGCCCCGTGCCCGGGCATCGATGCGGGCAAGGAGCTCGGCGCGGCGCACCGGCTTGCCGATGAAATCGTCGGCCCCGGCGGCGAGCACCTTGGCGACGTCGTCGTCGCGGTCGCGCGCGGTGACGAAGACGACCACCGCCTGCGGCGCGCGCATCCGGATCTCCTTCATCACCTGCAGGCCGTCGGTGTCCGGCAGGTGCCAGTCGAGCACGAAGACGTCGAATGATTCCTCCGCCAGCGCCCGCTGCAGCGCGTGGCCGCGGTCGTAGTGATGGCACTGATGGCCGCCGGATTCCAGCCAGCGCTTGATCAGCGCGGCCTGGTCGGGATCGTCCTCGAGGTAGGCGATGCGCATGTCAGCGGCGCCGGTGGCTCTCGAGCTCGCGCCGCAGCGCGGCGCGCTCCTCGCTCGGCCGGTCGTCCATCAGGAAGGTGTCGCCGGCCTGCACGTAGTACTGCCCGGCGAGGCGTTCGCCGAGCTGCCACATGATGAGGCGGCGCTGGCCGAGGGCGATCTCCTTTGCCACCGGATGCGACAGGTATTCGGCGTATACGCGCCTGAACTCGTCCTCGCCAACGCTCGCCAGGTAGTCGCGCAGCACTTTCTCGCGCTGCTGCGGCTCGTTAGAGAGCCTCGCCGCCTCGGCGATGCGGCCGGCGGCCAGGTGCTGCAGGATGGCGACGGCGACCGGCTGGGCGCT
>DASSPL010000461.1:0-5975 GCA_035699685.1 Burkholderiales bacterium
GGGGAACACCACGACCCAGAATCCCTGCTCGAGCCGCGCGCGCCCGCGCCGCGCGACGGCGCGCAGCGCCGAGACGCCGCGCGAGCGGTCGATCGCGATCGGGCTCATCAGCGCAAGGCCCCAGCCGAAGAACGGGATCCACAGGAGCTCGCGCTTCAGCACCAGCACGTGCGGCGGAAAGATCACCTGGAAGGCCATCGTCTCCCAGGCCGACTGGTGCTTGGACAGGATCACCGCGGGGCGCGAAGGCAGGTGCTCGGAGCCTTCCACGCGCCAGTGGATGCCGAGTATGCATCGCGACAGGGCCACCACGAGGCGCGACCAGCCGGAGATGATGCGGTAGCGCGCCATCGGCGGCAGGGGAAACGTGGCGAGGGCGATGAGCGCGTAGGGCGGCGTGATCAGCACGAGCGCCAGCGCGAAGGCGCTCGAGCGCAGCCATGTCATGGAGCGAGGTGCTCGGCGAAAGCGGCGAGGTCGGCGAAGACCTGCGTCCCGGGCGGCAGCCTGCCTTCCTCGTGCGTCTTCCTGCCCTTGCCGGTCAGGACGAGGACCGGCTTCGCGCCCGCGGCGGCGGCCGCCTGCACGTCGCGCAGGGCGTCGCCCACCATATAGGTGTCCTGCAGCGACACGTTGAAGCGCCGCGCCACCTCCAGCAGCATCCCCGGCTCGGGCTTGCGGCAGGCGCATTTCGCTTCCGCGGTGTGCGGGCAGAAGAAGAAGGCGTCGACCCGGCCGCCGGCCTGGGTGGCGATGCGCTGCAGGTGCTCGTGCATCTCGAACAGCGTGCGGGTGGTGAACAGGCCGCGCGAGATGCCGGACTGGTTGGTCGCCACCACCACGCGGTAGCCGGCGTGCGTCAGGCGGGCGATCGCCTCGACGCTGCCCCTGATCGGGCGCCACTCGTCGAGCGACTTGATGTAGTGGTCGCTGTCGTGGTTGATCGTGCCGTCGCGATCGAGGATGACGAGCTTCATGTCGCGAGCTTCGAAAGGTCGGCGATGCGGTTCATGGTGCCGTGGAGGCGGCCGAGGAAGCCGATGCGATTGGCGCGCACCCGGGGGTCCTTGTCCATCACCATCACCTTGTCGAAGAATGCGTCGACGGGCTCCTTGAGGCGCGCCAGCTTCTGCAGGGCCCCGGTGTAGTCCAGCTCGCCGAAGGCGCGGTCCACATCGGGCTCGATGGAATGGAACTGCGTGAAGAGGCTCTTCTCCTCCGCCAGCACCAGGAGCGAGGGATCGAACGCCGCGGGCACGTCGCCCGCCTGCTTGAGGATGTTGCCGATGCGCTTGTTCGCGGCGGCCAGGCTCCCGGCCTCCGGCAGTGCCGCGAAGGCGCGAACCGCTTCGAGCTGCTTCGGGATGAGATCCAGGCGCGACGGCGCGAGGGACAGCACGGCCTCCACCTCGTTGGCCGAGTAGCCCTTCTCGCGGAAGTAGCCGCGCGCGCGCTCGAGGATGAAGGACTTGACCTCGCCCGCGGCGAATTCGTCCAGCGGCAGCGGCAGCTGCCGCTCGACCACGATGCGCACGATGCCGAGCGCCGCCCGGCGCAGGCCGAAGGGGTCGCGCTCGCCGGTCGGCGCCTGGCCGATGCCGAAGAGATCGTTCAGCGACTGCAGCTTGTCCGCGACGGCGACCGCGCTCGATACCGGCCCTTCCGGCAGCTGGTCGCCGGCGAATCGCGGCCGGTAGTGCTGGTCGATCGCGTCGGCCACCTCGCGCGGCTCGCCGTCGTGCAGCGCGTAATACCGGCCCATGATGCCCTGCAGCTCCGGAAATTCACCCACCATGCCGCTCAGCAGGTCGGCCTTGGCGAGCCACGCCGCCCGCTCGCTCAGCAGCGCATCGCCCTGCAGCCGCCGTGCGACCTTTCCGGTGAGGATCTGCAGGCGCTCGACGCGCTCGAGCTGGCTGCCGAGCTTGTTGTGGTAGACCACGCTCGCGAGCCGCGGCACCCGCTCCTCGAGCCGGGTCTTGCGGTCCTGGTTGTAGAAGAAGCGCGCGTCCTCGAGCCGCGGCCGCACCACGCGCTGGTTGCCGGCGATGATGTGCTTCGGATCCGTCGTCTGCATGTTCGACACGATGAGGAAGCGCGGCCGCAGCCGGCCCGCGCTGTCGAACAGCGGGAAGTACTTCTGGTTCTGCCGCATGGTGAGGATCAGGCACTCCTGCGGCACCTCGAGGAAGGCGGCGTCGAAGCCGCCGGCGTAGATCTGCGGGAACTCCACCAGCGCGGTGACCTCGTCGAGCAGATCGGCGTAGCCGCCGAGGCTGCCCGATTCCCGCGCCGCCGCTTCCTTCAGCTGCCGCTCGATCTCCTCGCGGCGCTCGGCGAAGCCGGCGATCACGCGCCCCTTCGCCTTCAATTCGATTTCGTAGACCTCCGCACTCCGCAACTCGATCGTGCGCTCGCCGAGGAAACGGTGCCCGGCGGTGGTGCGCCCGGCGCTCAGGCCGAGCACCTTTCCCGGCACCACGCGCTCGCCGTGCAGCATGACGAGGCCGTGCACCGGCCGCACGAACTGCGCTTCGCCCGAGCCCCAGCGCATCACCTTGGGGATCGGCAGCGCCTTGAGCGACTCCTCCACCGCCGCGGGCAGCGCCTCGTCGAGCGCCGCGCCTTTGACCTGCACGCGCGCGACCACCACCGGTCCTTTCGGGGTATCGCGCCGTTCCAGCTTGTCGGCCTGCACGCCGTGCTTGCGCGCGAAGCCCTCTATGGCCGCGGCGGGCGCCTTGGCCGAAGGCCCGGGGACCTCCATCTCGCGCCCGGGGGCCTTGTCCTCCACCCCGCCAATCGAAAACGCGAGACGGCGCGGCGTGGCGAAGACCGACAGGTTCGATCGTGGATCGGCCAGCTGCGCCTTCGCCAGGCTTTCGAGAACGCGCCCGGCAAAGGCCTCGGAGAGCGCCCGCAGCGATTTCGGCGGCAGCTCTTCGGTGAGCAGCTCGACCAGCAGGGTGTGCTTCATCTCGCCAGGGGGAAGCCGAGTGCTTCGCGCGAATCGTAGTAGGCCTGCGCCACGGCGCGCGCCAGGCCGCGGACGCGGCCGATGTACGCGGCGCGCTCGGTGACCGAGATGGCGCCGCGCGCATCGAGCAGGTTGAAGGTGTGCGACGAGCGCAGCACCATCTCGTACGCCGGCAGCACGCACTTCGCTTCCATCAGCCGCTTCGCCTCGGCCTCGTACTCGCCGAAGTGGCGGAACAGCAGCTCGGTGTTCGCCAGCTCGAAGTTGTAGCGCGACTGCTCGACCTCGTTCTGGTGATAGACGTCGCCGTAGCGGACCTTGTCCACCCAGACGAGGTCGTAGACGCTTTCCTTGCCCTGCAGGTACATGGCCAGGCGCTCGAGCCCGTACGTGATCTCGCCGAGGACCGGCTTGCACGGCAGGCTGCCCACTTCCTGGAAATAGGTGAACTGCGTGACTTCCATGCCGTCGAGCCACACCTCCCAGCCGAGGCCCCACGCGCCGAGCGTCGGCGACTCCCAGTCGTCCTCGACGAAGCGGATGTCGTGCTCCCCGGGGTCGATGCCGAGGGCGACGAGCGACTGCAGGTATCGCTCCTGGATGTCGGCCGGCGAGGGCTTCAGCACCACCTGGTACTGGTAGTAGTGCTGCAGGCGGTTCGGGTTGTCGCCGTAGCGGCCGTCCTTCGGGCGGCGCGACGGCTGGACATAGGCGGCGTTCCACGGCTCGGGACCTATCGCGCGCAGGAACGTCGCCGTGTGGAACGTGCCGGCGCCCATTTCCATGTCGTAGGGCTGCAGCAGCACGCAGCCCTGGCGATCCCAGTACTCGTTCAGGCGCAGGATCAGTTGCTGGAAGCTCAGCATGAAGGCCGCCGATTCTACCGGCTGACTTTGCGCCGGGCGATCACGGCGGCGGCGACCAGCGCGCCGAGCGCGCCGAGCACCGCCGGCCAGTCGCGCCACAGCACGTACGGCGTCGCGCCGACGTAGCCTTGCGCGCTCGTCTCGAGGCGGCCCTCGGTGAATTGCGCCAGCGTCGCGGTCACGCGTCCGTCGCGGTCGATCGCCGCGGTGATGCCGGTGTTCGTCGCCGTGAGGTACGCGCGGCCGGTCTCGATCGCGCGCAGGCGCGCGATCTGCAGGTGCTGCGCCGGCGCCAGCGAATCGCCGAACCAGGCGACGTTGGACACGTTCACGAGCAGCGTGGCGGCGGGCAGCTGGCGCGCGATCTCGTCGCCGAAGGCGTCCTCGTAGCAGATGTTCACGCCGACGCGCTGTCCCGCCACCTCGAGCAATGCCTGCCCCGGACGGCCGCGGGAGAAGTCCGACATCGGGATGTTCACCATGCGCAGCGTCCAGCCGAGCCCCGGCGGCACGAACTCGCCGAAGGGCACGAGGTGCACCTTGTGGTAGACCTGCGGCCGCGACGTGCCGAACGCGAGCACGCTGTTGAAGAACTCGTCCCGCGTGCGGCGGGTGGGGACGCCGAGCAGCACGTCGCCGCCGTTGCGCCTGGCCATCGCCGCCAGCTGCTCGAGGTATTGGGGCTCGACCATGTCCACGAAGCGCGGCACGGCGGTTTCCGGGAAGACGATCAGCCGCGCCTTGCTCGCATCGGCCAGGCGCGCGTACGTCTCCAGCGTGCGCTCGTAGCGCGCCGGGTCGAACTTGAGCGACTGCTCGATGTTTCCCTGCAGCAGCGCCACGCTGACGGGCTCGCCCTGCGGCGTGCTCCATTCGACATGGCGCAAGCCTTCGCCGAGGGCGGCGATCGCGACGAACGCGGCGGCCCACACGGGGCGGCGATGCCGCGCGGCGACGAGCCACGCCATCCCGCCCAGCGCCACCGTGACGAAGGAAAGGAAGAACACCCCGCCTACGGGCGCATAGCCCTGCAGCGGCCATCCGGCGGCCGCATAGCCGAACGAGATCCATGGGAACCCGGTGAGGATCCAGGAGCGGATCCATTCCAGCAGGGTCCACGCCGCCGGGATCAGCAGGCAGGCGCGTGCCGCCGGGTGGGCGGGAATGCGCGCCTGCAGCCAGCCCGCCACGGCGGGAAAGAGCGCGAGGAAAGCGCAGAAGAGGAGCGTCGCGAGCCCCGCCACCGGGGCGGGCATGCCGCCGACGTGGTGCAGGCTGACGTAGATCCAGGACACCCCCGCGCCGAAAAAGCCGAGGCCGAACCAGAACCCGGTGATGAAGCACCGGCGCGGCGACGCGTTGGTCCATACGTGGATGAGCAGCGCGGCCGCGGCGATGAGCAGCGGATACAGGCCGAGCGGCGCAAACGCCGCCACGCTCACCGCGCCGGCGATGAACAGGTAAATAGGGACAGTCCCTATTTATCGCCCTTCGGCTTGTCGACCAGCAGCGTGTACACGCGCCGGCTGTCGGCGCGCAGGATCTGGAAGCGCAGCCCGTCGACCAGCACGACCTCGCCGCGCTTGGGCAGCCGGCCGAGGCGCGCGATCACCATGCCGCCGACCGTGTCGGCCACTTCGTCGGAGAACTGCGAGCCGAACGCGGTGTTGAAGTCCGCGATCTGGGTTAGCGCCTTGACGCGGAAGCGGCCGCCGGGCTCGGGGATGATGTTGTCGGAGGCCTCGTCGAAGTCGTACTCGTCCTCGATGTCGCCGACGATCTGCTCGAGCACGTCCTCGATGGTGACCAGGCCGGCGACGCCGCCGTACTCGTCGACCACGATCGCCATGTGGTTGCGGCTGGCGCGGAACTCGCGCAGGAGCACGTTCAGGCGCTTCGCCTCGGGCACGAACACCGCGGGGCGCAGCATCTCGCGCACGTTGAACTCCTCCTCGCCGGCGTAATGGCGCAGCAGGTCCTTGGCGAGCAGGACGCCGATGACGTCGTCGCGGTTCTGGTCGATCACCGGGAAGCGCGAGTGCGCGGTGGCGATGATCTTGGGGATGAAGCTCTCGATCGGCTCGTTGATGTCGATGAAGTCGACCTGCGCGCGCGGGATCATGATGTCGCGC
>DASSPL010000462.1:0-3960 GCA_035699685.1 Burkholderiales bacterium
CACGCGCACGGTGCCGTCGACGGCTACGCCTTCCTCGTCCGAGGTGATGAGCAGCGCGATCGAGCCGCCATGGCGCGGCCTTTCGGCGACGAAGGCCTCGGCGGCGACGACGAAGGCGGCGATCGACGACTTCATGTCGGCGGCGCCGCGGCCATACAGCTTGCCGTCGCGGATGGTGGGCACGAACGGGTCCGACTGCCATTCGTCGAGCGGGCCGGTCGGCACGACGTCGGTGTGGCCGGCGAAGCAGACCACCGGGGACTGGGTACCGCGGCGCGCCCAGAGGTTGGCGACCTCGCCGAACCTCATCGGCTCGCAGCGGAAGCCGGCGCGCGCAAGGCGCGCGGCTATCAGGTCCTGGCAGCCCCCGTCTTCCGGGGTGATCGACCTGCGCGCAATGAGCTCCTTGGCGAGCTCGAGCGCTGCCGCATCAGGCATTCATGTCGATCTTGAAATCGTTGAACGACGCGCCGCCGCTCGCGCCGGAGCCGCTCGCCCCGGAGGGCGCGCCCGGCTTCTGCTCGGCCGTCTTCTCCCCGGAGGGCTGCGTCTTGGGCGGCAGCGCCTGGCCGCTGATCTCGCCGGCGGTCGCCTGGTTGATGAGCCACAGCATGTTGGTCGCCGAATCGGCGTTGGCGAGGCACTCTTCCTGGGTGATCTTGCCGTCCATGAAGAGCTTGAAAAGCGCCTGCTCGAAGGTCTGCGAGCCCGGCGCCATGCTCTTCTCCAGGGCTTCCTTGATCTCGTTGATCTCGCCTTTCTCGATCAGCTCCGAGACGTGGCGCGTGTTGAGCAGCACCTCGACCGCGGCCACCCGCGCGCCGGTCTTGGTGCGCACCAGGCGCTGCGAGATCACCGCCTGCAGCGCAGCCGCCATGTCGAGCAGCAGGCTGGGGCGGTTCTCGAGCGGGTAGAAGTTGATCACGCGGTTCATCGCGTGATAGCTGTTGTTCGCGTGCAGCGTGGCCACCGCGAGGTGGCCGGACTGCGCGTAGGCGAGGCCCATCGCCATCGTCGCCTTGTCGCGGATCTCTCCGATCAGGATCACATCGGGCGCCTGGCGCAGCGCGTTCTTGAGCGCCACCTCGAAGGCCTTGGTATCGGTGCCGACCTCGCGCTGGTTCACGATCGACTTCTTGTTCTGGAAGATGAACTCGACCGGGTCTTCCAGCGTCAGGATGTGGCCGGACTTGCGCTCGTTGCGGTAATCGAGCATCGCGGCGAGCGAGGTCGACTTGCCCGAGCCGGTGGCGCCGACCATCAGGATCAGGCCGCGCTTCTGCATGATGACTTCCTTCAGCACCTCCGGCAGGCCGAGCGAATCGAGCGGCGGGATGTTGCCGGGAATGAAGCGCACCACGACGGCGGGCGACCCCTTCTGGCGGAAGGCGCTGATCCGGAACGCGCCCACGCCTTCCATCGCGTAGGCGGTGTTCAGCTCCATCTCGTCCTCGTACTCCTTCACCTGGCGCTCGTTCAGCACCTGGTAGAGGAGCTCCTTCACCGTGTCGGCCGTCATGATGGTCTGGTTCACGGGCACGGCGTTGCCGTTGATCTTGATGTTGATCGGCGCGCCGACCGAAATGAAGATGTCCGACGCCTTCTTGTCGGCCATCACCTGGAACAGCCGCTTCATCGCTGACATGGTGCCCCCCTGAAGTCCGGGTAGTTTAATCCCCCCGGAGCAATTCGTTCAGGCTGGTCTTGGCCCGCGTCTTCGCATCGACTTTTTTTACAATTACCGCGCAGTACAGGCTGTACTTGCCGTCGGCCGACGGCAGCGTGCCCGAAACCACGACCGAGCCTGACGGAATCCGTCCATAGCTGACGTTTCCCGTCTCGCGGTCGTAGATCTTGGTGCTCTGGCCGAGATAGACGCCCATCGAGAGCACGCTGTTCTCCTCGACGATCACCCCCTCGACCACCTCGGAGCGCGCGCCGATGAAGCAGTTGTCCTCGATGATCACCGGGTTCGCCTGCAGGGGCTCGAGCACGCCGCCGATGCCGACGCCGCCCGACAGGTGCACGTTCTTGCCAATTTGTGCACACGACCCGACCGTGGCCCAGGTGTCGACCATCGTGCCTTCGTCGACGTAGGCGCCGATGTTCACGTAGGACGGCATCAGCACGGCGTTGCGGGCGATATAGGCCCCGCGCCGCGCCATGGCCGGCGGCACGACCCTGAAGCCGCCCTTGGCGAAGTCGAAGTCGGAGAACTTGGACGGCACCTTGTCGTAATAGCGGGTGGCGCCGCCTTCCATCGGCCGGTTGTCCTCGAGCCGGAAAGACAGCAGCACCGCCTTCTTGATCCATTGATGGGTGATCCACTCGCCGCCGGATTTCTCCGCGACGCGCACCCGGCCGCTGTCCAGGCCGGCGATGACTTCCTCCACGGCGTTGCGCAACGGGCGCGGCGCGTTGCCGGGATTCAGGCTGGCCCGGCCGTCCCAGGCTTGTTCGATGGTTTCTTTGGCGTTCATAGGGATTGGGCGAGGTGGGAGATGCGCTCGATCGCCTGCACGCACTCGGCGAGCGGCGGCACCAGGGCGACGCGGATGTGCTTCGCGCCGGGATTCACGCCACCGGATTCGCGGGCGATGTAGCTGCCGGGCAGCACCAGGACATTGTATTGGGCGTACAGGCGCCGGGCGAACTCGGTGTCGTCGATCGGGGTGCGGATCCAGAGGTAGAAGCCGCCGTCGGGCATCTCGGTCCTCAAGGGACTCCTGACGAGCGGCAGGCACGCCTTGTACTTCTCGGCGTAGAGCCGCCGGTTCTCGCTCACGTGCGCCTCATCGTTCCACGCGGCTATCGAAGCAGCCTGCACGGGGAGGCTCATCGCCGAGCCGTGGTAGGTCCGGTAGAGCAGGAATTTCCTGATGAGCGCAGGGTCGCCGGCGACGAAGCCCGAGCGCATGCCCGGCGCGTTGGAGCGCTTGGACAGGCTGGAGAACACCACCAGCCGCTCGGCGGTGCGGCCGAGCTGGTGGGCGGCCTGCATCGCGCCGAGCGGCGCCTCGTTGCAATAGATCTCCGAATAGCACTCGTCCGAGGCGATGACGAAGCCGTGGCGGTCCGCCAGCTCGAACAGGCCGCGCCAGTCCTCCAGGCGCATCACCTTGCCGCTGGGATTGGCGGGCGAGCACGCGTAGACGAGCTGGACCCCGGTCCAGCTCGCGGGGGCGCCATAGACCGGTGTCGCGCCGGCGAGGAACGCCGCGCCTTCATAGATTTGATAGAAGGGGTTGGGACAGACGACTTTCGCATCCCGGGTCGGGTCGATGACCGTCTGGGCGAAGGCGAAAAGCGCCTCGCGGGAGCCGTTGATCGGCAGGACTTCCGTCTCCGGATTCGGCGGCGGGATGCCGTAGCGCCTCGCCAGCCAGGCGGCGATGGCCTGGCGCAGCTCGGGCGTGCCGGCGGTCAGCGGATAGGCCGCGAGGCCGTCCAGAGCCTTCGTCAGCGCGTCCTTCACCAGGGCCGGGGTCGGATGCTTCGGCTCGCCGATCGAGAGATTCAGCGCGCGCAGCGTGGGGTCCGGCGTAACGCCGGCGATCAGGGCGCGCAGCTTTTCGAACGGGTAGGGCTGGAGCCTGGCGAGGAGGGGATTCACCGAGGGGGCCGCATCACTTCGGCATGGTTCCGCGCCAGCCTTTCTTCCGATGCTCGGCGATCACGGTGGTGTAGATGCCGCCGCGCACGTTGAACCGGGCCTCGAGCCGCATCAGCCGCGGCCGCGTGGCGCGCACCAGATCGTCGAGGATCTTGTTGGTCACCGCCTCGTGGAACGCGCCTTCGTCGCGGTAGGACCAGACGTAGAGCTTGAGCGACTTGAGCTCGACGCACAGCTGGTCGGGAACGTAGTCGAGCACCAGCGTGGCGAAGTCCGGCTGGCCGGTCATCGGGCAGACGCAGGTGAACTCCGGGATCTCCATGTGGATCCGGTAGTCACGGCTGCGC
>DASSPL010000463.1:0-15100 GCA_035699685.1 Burkholderiales bacterium
CACCAGCACGCCGCGCGCGCCGGCGAGGTTCACGCCTTCGAGCAGCGGGCAGGCGATCGCCTGTTCCGCGGCGATGCGCGCGCGGTCGATGCCGCTCGCGGCGCTCGAGCCCATCATCGCCATGCCCTGCTCGGACATGACTGTGCGCACGTCCTGGAAGTCGACGTTGACCAGGCCCGGGTTGTTGATGATCTCGGCGATGCCGGCGACGGCGTTGTTCAGCACGTCGTCGGCGGCCTTGAACGCGTCCTCCTGCGTCACGTCCTCGCCCAGCACCTCCTCGAGCTTGTCGTTGAGGATGACGATCAGCGAGTCGACGTGCGGCGCGAGCGCCTCGAGGCCGGACTCGGCGATCTTCATGCGCTTCGAGCCCTCGAAGGTGAAGGGCTTGGTCACCACGGCCACCGTGAGGATGCCGAGCGATCTTGCGACTTCGGCGATCACCGGCGCGGCGCCGGTGCCGGTGCCGCCGCCCATGCCGGCGGTGATGAACACCATGTGCGCGCCCGTCACCGCCTCCTCGATGCGCTCGCGGTCGGCGACCGCGACCGCGCGCGCCTCCTCCGGCTTCGCGCCGGCGCCCAGCCCGCTGGTGCCGAGCTGGATCTGGGTCTGCGCCTTGTTGCGCGACAGGACCTGCGCGTCGGTGTTGACGGCGATGAATTCCACGCCCTGCACGCCCTGCTCGATCATGTGGTTCACGGCGTTGCCGCCGGCCCCGCCCACGCCGATCACCTTGATGACCGGGCCGGTTGCCTGACTATCGACTATTTCGAACATGTTGTCGTCTCCTTGCCTTTGTTTTTAAGAACTAGAAGTTGCGTTGAAACCACTCCCGCATGCGCCCCAGGACGGCGGTTACCGAGCCGCCCTGGCGCGAAAGCTTTCCGTGCTGCATCTGCTCCATGCCTTCGAGCAGCAACCCCACCGCCGTGGCGTAGCGCGGTGCACGCACCACGTCGGCGAGCCCGCCGGCGTAGCGCGGCATGCCGATCCTCACCGGCATGTGGAAGATCTCCTCGCCGAGCTCGACCATGCCCTGCATCACCGACGAGCCGCCGGTCAGCACCACGCCCGAGGACAGCAGCTCCTCGAAGCCGGACTCGCGCAGCACCTGCTGCACGAGCGAATAGAGCTCCTCGACGCGCGGCTCGACCACCTCCGCCAGCGTTTGCCGCGATAGCGAGCGCGAGCCTCTGTCTCCTATTCCGGGCACCTCGAGCATCTGGTTCGGGTCGGCCAGCTGCCGCAGCGCCACGCCGTGGCGCATCTTGATCGCCTCGGCGTCGGCGGTCGGCGTGCGCAGCGCCATGGCGATGTCGTTGGTGATCTGGTCGCCGGCGATCGGCACCACGGCCGTGTGGCGGATGGCGCCGTGCGTGAAGACGGCGATGTCGGTGGTGCCGCCGCCGATGTCGACCAGGCATACGCCGAGGTCCTTCTCGTCCTCCGACAGCACGGCGCGCGACGAGGCGAGCGGCTGCAGGATCAGGTCCTTCACCTCGATGCCGCAGCGGCGCACGCACTTGATGATGTTCTGCGCGGCGGACACGGCGCCGGTGACGATGTGCACCTTGACCTCCAGCCGCACGCCGGACATGCCGATCGGCTCGCGCACGTCTTCCTGGCCGTCGATGATGAACTCCTGCCGCAGCACGTGCAGGATCTGCTGGTCGGTGGGGATGTTCACCGCGCGCGCCGTCTCGATCGCCCGGTCGACGTCGAGGGGACCCACCTCGCGGTCCTTCACCGCCACCATGCCGGTGGAGTTGAAGCTGCGGATGTGGCTGCCGGCGATGCCGACATAGGCCTGGCTGATCTTGCAGTCGGCCATCAGCTCGGCTTCTTCGAGGGCGCGCTGGATGGCGGCGACGGTGGCCTCGATGTTCACCACCACGCCTTTCTTCAGGCCCTTGGACTCGTGCGAGCCCATGCCGAGGATGTCGAGGGTGCCGTCGGCGGCGAGCTCGGCCACCAGGCACGCCACCTTGGAGGTGCCGATGTCGAGCGCCACGATCAGATTTTGTTTTTCTTTGGGCATCAGCTTCTGTGACGCAGGGCAAAGCCGTTCGGATAGCGCAGGTCTACGACATGATTCGCCTGCGCCTGGTCGCCATAAGCCTCGATGAACCGCGCCAGGCGCCGCTCGGCGAGGTCGGCGTCGCGGCCGAGCGTGATCTGCATGCCGTTGGCGAGCGTGAGCTGCCACGCGTAGCGCTGCGAGAGCACGACGCGCTCGATCGGGCTGCCGAGCGGCGCCACCAGCTCGCTATAGCGCGCGTAGCGTCGCGCGATTTCGCCCTCCGTCCCCGGCGGCCCGACGAAGAGCGGCAGCTCGGCACCCCCCTTGCCGGCGAACCGCTCGCCGTGGATGTTCACCAGCCCCTCGTTCCCCCAGCGCGCGAGCGCGACATGCTCCTCGAGCGCCACCTCGATGCGGTCGGGCCACGCCCGGCGCACCGATGCGCGGCGCACCCAGGGCAGCCGCTCCAGGCTGGCGCGCATCTCGGCCAGGTCGACGGCGAAGAAGTTGCCGCGAGCCTTCAATGCGGCTTCGACTGCCTGCGGCGAAGCCTGCCTGAGCGGCGTGGCGAGCTCGATGGCGCGCAGCGGGAAGAGCGGCGAGCGCAGCAGCCAGTGGGCCGCGACCAGCCCGCAGGCGAGCGCCACCAGCCCGACGAGGAACCCGGCCGCCGCATTCAGGAGGCGCGGGTTATCCCACATGCGCCTGCTCCAGCACGCGAACGCAGAGATCCTCGTAGGACAGGCCGACGGCGCGCGCCGCCATCGGCACGAGCGAGTGGTCGGTCATGCCGGGCGAGGTGTTGATCTCGAGCAGATACGGCCGGCCGCGCCGGTCGATCATCAGGTCGACGCGCCCCCAGCCGCGGCAGCCGAGCGAGCGGAAGGCCTTCAGGCAGAGCGCCTGGATCTCCTTCTCCTTCTTCGCCGGCAGGCCGCAGGGGATCAGATAGCGCGTGTCGTCCCTGAGGTACTTCGCCTCGTAGTCGTAGAACTCGCGAGGCGTCTCGATGCGGATGATGGGCAGCACCCGGTCGCCGAGGATGCCGACGGTGAGCTCCGGCCCGTCGACGAACTTCTCCGCGATGACCACCGGGTCGTATTTCGCCGCCAGCTCGTACGCCGCCCTGAGTTTCCCGGCGGCCTTCACCTTCGTCATGCCGACCGAGGAGCCTTCGGTGGCGGGCTTGACGAAAAGCGGCGTGCCGAGCTTTTTCGCTATGGCGGCGAACGGCGAGCGGGCCTCCAGCACTTCGAAAGGCGCGGTGGGCAGGCCCTCGGCCTGCCACAGGCGCTTGGTGCGCACCTTGTCCATGGCAAGCGCTGAAGCGAGCACGCCGCTGCCGGTGTAGGGAATGCCCAGCCAGTCGAGCGCGCCCTGCAGCGTGCCGTCCTCGCCGAAACGGCCATGCAGCGCGATGAACACCCGTGCGAACTTCTCCTTCAGCAGGTCTTCCAGGCTGCGCTGCGCCGGGTCGAACGGGTGTGCGTCGACACCGCGCGAGCGCAGCGCCTTGAGCACCATGCCGCCGCTCTTCAGCGAAACCTCGCGCTCCGCTGACTTGCCGCCGAGCAGCACGGCAACCTTGCCGAAATTCATGCAGGCTCTCCGACGATGCGCACTTCGGTCTGCAGCGCGACGCCCTTCATCTGGTAGACGATGCGCTGGATGTGGTGGATCAGGCCCTCGATGTCGGCCGCGCTCGCCGCGCCCTTCGGATTGACGATGAAGTTGGCGTGCTTCTCCGAGACGCGAGCCGCGCCGCGGGCGAAGCCCTTCAGCCCGCACGCCTCGATCAGGCGCGCCGCGTGGTCGCGCGGCGGGTTGCGGAACACGCTGCCCGCATTGGGCAGCTGGAGCGGCTGCGTGGCGATGCGCCGGCCGAGGAGCTCCTTCATCACGCTGCGCGAGGTCTCGCCGTCGCCGGGCTCGAGGCGGAACCAGGCCGCCGCGAACCATTCCTCGCGCGCCGGCCTGGGGGCGCAGTGCCGGTAGCCGATCTCGAAGGCCTCCTTGCCGCGCTCGACCAGGTTGCCGCGGCGGTCGATGGTGGCGACGCGCTCGACGATGTCCCAGGTCTCGCCGCCATAGCAACCGGCGTTCATGGCGAGCGCGCCGCCGACGCTGCCCGGCACGCCGGCGAGGAATTCCGCGCCCTCCAGGTCGTGCATCGCCGCGAAGCGCGCCACCTTGGGGCTCGCCACGCCGGCCTCGGCGTAGATCAGGCCCGCGTCCATGCGCGGCCGGCGCGCCGCCGCGTGCGTCATGACAACCGTGCCGCGCCAGCCGCCGTCGCGCACAAGGAGGTTCGAGCCGAGGCCGACGAACAGCACCGGCTCGTCGGGCGGCAGCTGACGCAGGAAAGTGGCCAGGTCCTCCATGTCCTCGGGCACGTAGAAGCGATCGGCTTTGCCCCCCGCGCGCCAGCTGACGTGCCGGCTCATCGGCTCGTCGCGCCTGAGCTCGCCGTGCAGTCCCTGAAATTCGAGAGTGGCCGTCATGGTCATGCGAGCTGCGCGGGAACGTTACCGATCGATCCGGCGCCCATGGTCAGCACCACGTCGCCGTCGCGCGCCACGCGACGGATGGCGGCCGGCATGTCGGCGATCTCCTCGACGAACACCGGCTCCACCTTGCCGGCGACGCGCACCGCGCGCGCCAGCGAGCGTCCGTCCGCCGCGACGATCGGCGCTTCCCCCGCCGCATAGACGTCGGCGAGAAGCACGACGTCGGCGGTCGAGAGGACCTTGACGAAGTCCTCGAACAGGTCGCGCGTGCGCGTGTAACGATGCGGCTGGAAGGCGAGGACCAGGCGCCGCCCGTCGAAGGCGCCGCGCGCGGCCTGCAGCGTGGCGGCCATCTCCGCCGGATGATGGCCATAGTCGTCGACCAGCGTGAAGCTGCCGCCGCCCTCCAGGGCGACCTCACCATATGACTGGAAGCGGCGGCCGACCCCGTGGAATTCGGCCAGCGCCTTGAGGATCGCATCGTCGCGCACCCCGAGCTCGTCGGCCACGGCAATGGTGGCGAGCGCGTTCAGCACGTTGTGCCGGCCCGGCAGGTTCAGCACCACGTCGAGCACCCGGCCGCCCTGGCGCTGGGCGCGGAAGCGCATGCGCGGCCCGTCGTGCGAGATGTTTTCCGCGCGCACCATGCAGTCCGGCGTGGTGCCGTACGTGACCACCGGCTTCGACACCATCGGCAATATGTCGCGCACGTTCGCGTCGTCCGCGCAGAGGATGGCGGCGCCGTAGAACGGCAGGTTCTGCAGGAACTGCACGAAGGCCTGCTTGAGGCGCGGGAACTCCTGGCCGTAGGTGTCCATGTGATCGGCGTCGATGTTGGTCACGACGGCGATCACCGGCTGCAGATGCAGGAACGAGGCGTCCGATTCGTCGGCCTCGGCGACGATGAACTCGCCGCTGCCGAGGCGTGCGTTGCTGCCGGCCGCGTTCAGGCGGCCGCCGATCACGAACGTCGGGTCGAGGCCGCCTTCGGCGAGCACGCTGGCGACCAGGCTGGTGGTCGTGGTCTTGCCGTGGGTGCCGGCAATGGCGACGCCGCGCTTCAGCCGCATGAGCTCGGCGAGCATCAGCGCGCGCGGCACCACCGGAATGCGCGCCTTGCGTGCCGCGACCACTTCCGGGTTGTCGGGCTGCACCGCGGTCGAGACCACGACCGCATCGGCCCCTTTCACCTGCTCGGCGGCGTGGCCGACGTGAATCTTCAAGCCGAGACCCGCCAGGCGGCGCGTCGCCGCGTTCGCCGAGAGGTCGGAGCCGCTCACCTGGTAGCCCTGGTTGGCGAGCACCTCGGCGATGCCGGACATGCCCGATCCGCCGATGCCGACGAAGTGGATGCGCCGGACCTTGTGCTTCATTGGGCCAGCCCCATGCACCGCTCGGCGACTACGCGCGCGGCGTCCGGCTTGCCGAGCGCCCTCGCCTTGGCCGCCATCGCCAGCAGCTTCGCCCGGTCCAGATCTCTCAAGAGAGCGGCGAGCCGCTCCGGCGTCATCTCGCGCTGCGGCAGCAGGATCGCCGCGCCGCGGCCGGCGAGGAAGCGGGCGTTGGCGGTCTGGTGGTCGTCTACCGCGTGCGGGAAAGGCACGAGCACGCTGGCCACGCCCGCGGCGGACAGCTCGGCGATGGTCATCGCGCCGGCACGGCAGACGACGAGATCCGCTTCCGCATAGCGGCGCGCCATGTCGTCGATGAACGGCACCAGCTCGCCTTGCACGCCTGCCGCGGCATAGTGCGCGCGCAGGGCGTCGATGTGCTTCTCGCCGGCCTGATGCACTACCGTCGGCCGGGGCTCGAGCAGGGCGAGGGCGCGCGGCAGCGCTTCATTCAGCGCCTGCGCGCCGAGGCTGCCGCCCACGACCAGCAGGCGCAGCGGCCCTTCTCGCCCTCCGAATCTCTGCTCCGGGGGCGCTATAGCCGCAATGTCCTCGCGCACCGGGTTGCCGGTCCACTCGGCGCCGCGCAACGCATCGGGAAACGCAACCATCACCTTGTCGGAGACGCCGGCCAGCACCTTGTTCGCCACGCCGGCGACCGCGTTCTGCTCGTGCAGCGCCAGCGGACGGCCGAGGAGCGAGGCCATCATGCCGCCGGGAAACGCGACGTAGCCGCCCAGGCCCAGCACCACGTCGGGGCGGATGCGGCGGATATGGCGCGCGCTTTCCCAGAAGGAAAACAGCAGGTTCGCGGGCAGCAGCAGCTTCTGCACGAGGCCCTTGCCGCGGGCCGCCTTGGCGCGAATCCACGCCGTGTCGTAGCCGTGGCGCGGCACGAGGCGCTCTTCCATGCCGCCCTTCGCGCCCATCCACACGATGTTCCAGCCGGCCGCGCGCGCCTGCGCCGCGACCGCGAGGCCCGGGAAGATGTGGCCGCCGGTGCCGCCCGCCATGATGAGGAGCGTGCGGCTCATGCGTGCAGCCCCCTCGCCAGCTGGCGATTTTCCCAGTCGATGCGCAGGAGAATGGCCAGCGCGACGAAGTTCACCACGAGTCCCGAGCCGCCGTAGCTCATGAGCGGCAGCGTGAGGCCTTTCGTCGGCAGCAGGCCCAGATTGACGCCCATGTTGATGAACGCCTGGAAGCCGATCCAGATGCCGATGCCGAGCGCCGCCAGCGCGGCAAAGTGCCGCTCGTGCTGGCTCGCCTGGCGCGCCATGGCGAACGCGCGCGCCACGATCCAGCCGAAAAGCGCGATGACGGCCACGACGCCGAGGAGGCCGAGCTCCTCGCCCAGCACCGCGAGCAGGAAATCGGTGTGCGCTTCAGGCAGGTAATGCAGCTTCTCGACGCTCGCGCCCAGGCCGACGCCGAACCATTCGCCGCGGCCGAAGGCGATGAGGGCGTGCGACAGCTGGTAGCCGCGTCCGTAGGGGTCGGCCCAGGGGTCCATGTAGCCGAAGATGCGCTGCATGCGGTAGGGCGAGGCGAGCACCAGCACGACGAAGCCGGCCGCCAGCATGCCGACCAGCGCGGCGAAGTGCCGGCCGTTCATGCCGCCGAGGAAAAGCACGCCGAAGGCGGTCATGGCGATCACCACCAGCGCGCCGAAATCCGGCTCGCGCAGCAGCAGCCAGGACACGAGCAGCATCACCGCCAGCATCGGCAGCAGCCCCCGGCGGAAGCTCTTCAGCACGCTGTGCTTGCGCACCGTGTAGTCGGCCGCATAGAGCACCGCGGCGAGCTTCATCAGCTCGGAAGGCTGCACGCTCACCGCCGGCAGCGCGATCCAGCGGCGCGCGCCGTTCACTTCCCGGCCGATGCCGGGGATCAGCACCAGCACGAGCAGCACGACGCCGGCGAGGAACAGCCACGGCGCCGCCTTCTGCCACATGCGCACCGGCACGAGGAACACGGCCAGCGCGGCGGCGAATGCCAGGCCGAGGAACAGCGCATGCCGGCTGAGGAAGCGGGACTCGGCGATGGCGATCGACGCCGAGTACACCATCACCAGGCCCAGCGCGGCGAGCAGCAGCGCCGCCCAGGCGAGCGAGCGGTCGTACTCCGCGTCCGGCGCATTGCGCGCGAAGACGAACGTCGCGCTCACGGCAGGGCCCTTACGGCAGCGGCGAAGACGGCGCCGCGGTGCTTGTAGTCACGGAACATGTCGAAGCTCGCGCACGCCGGCGAGAGCAGCACCGCGTCGCCCGCCTTCGCCAGGGTCGCCGCCCGCGCCACCGCGGCTTCGAGGGACGCGCAGCGCTCGGTCGGCAGGCCCTGCAGCGCGGCTTCGATGAGCGGCGCGTCCCGCCCGATCAACAGGGCTTTCACGCCGAACCGCTCGACCGGCTCGCGCAGGGGAGAGAAGTCCTGGCCCTTGCCGTCGCCGCCGAGAATGACCACCGCCTTGCGGCCGAGGCCGCGCAGCGCGGCGATGGTCGCGCCGACATTCGTGCCCTTCGAATCGTCGTACCAGTCGACGCCGCCGCGCTCCCTCACCCGCTCGAGCCGGTGCGGCAGGCCGCGGAACGAAGCGAGGCCGGCAGCGAGCGCATCGCGCGGCACATCGAGGCTGCGCACGAGCGCGCAGGCGGCCAGCGCGTTCGACAGGTTGTGCGCGCCATGGATGGGCAGCCGCTCCACGGCCAGCAGCCGATGGCCGCCCTCCGCGAGGAAGCCGTCGCGCACGCCGAAGTCCGACTTCGGGTGCAGGCCGAACGTGACGACGTCCCGGTCGGGCCGCGCCATGGACATGGATGCGGGGTCATCGCGATTGAGCACCTGCACGCCGCTGCCCTCGAAGATGCGCGCCTTGGCCGCGCCGTACTCGCCGAGGTTCGCGTAGCGGTCGAAATGATCCTCGGTGAGGTTGAGCACGGTCGCGGCGCGCGGATCCAGCGACCACGTGGTCTCCAGCTGGTAGCTGGAAAGCTCCAGCACCCACGCCGCGGGCGGCGTGGTTCGATTCAGCGCCGCGTCCAGCACCGGCGGCGAGATGTTGCCCGCCACCTCACCATCTATATGAGCGCTGCGCAGCAGATGCCCAGCCAGGGCCGTCACGGTGCTCTTGCCGTTGGTGCCGGTGATGGCGAGGACCGGCGCGGTGTTTTGCCAGGCGAAGAGCTCGATGTCGCCGAGCACCGGTATCGAGCGCGCGAGCGCGTCGGCGATGAGCGGCTGCGCGAGCGGCAGGCCCGGGCTGATGCAGAGAAGGTCGACGCCTTCGAGCAGCGCAGGGGTGAACGGCCCGAGGCGCACGTCGCCGGCGTATTGCCGTGGCGGCGAGGAACGCGTATCGGCGGCGCGCACCTTCGCGCCCTGCTGCTCGGCCCAGCGCGCGACCGAAAGGCCGGTGTCGCCGAGGCCGAGCACCAGCAGCCGCTTGCCGCGCAGCGCGACCGGCGCGGGCTTGGGCAGCAGTGCGAAGGGCGGCTCGCGCATCATCTGAGCTTCAGCGTCGACAGGCCGAAGAGCACGAGCATCATGGTGATGATCCAGAAGCGCACCACGACCTGGCTTTCCTTCCAGCCCTCCAGCTCGTAGTGGTGGTGCAGCGGCGCCATGCGGAAGATGCGCTTGCCGCCGCTCCACTTGAAGTACAGCACCTGGATCATCACCGACAGGGTCTCGGCCACGAACACGCCGCCCATGATGAAGAGCACGATCTCCTGGCGCACGATCACCGCCATGGTGCCGAGCGCGGCGCCGAGCGCGAGCGCGCCGACGTCGCCCATGAACACTTCCGCCGGATAGGCGTTGAACCAGAGGAAGCCGAGGCCGGCGCCGGCCAGCGCGCCGCAGATCACCGCCAGCTCGCCCGCGCCCGGGATGAAGGGCAGGCCGAGGTACTTGGAGAACACCGCGTGCCCGGCGACGTAGGCGAAGATGCCGAGCGCGCTGCCGACGAGCACGGTCGGCATGATGGCGAGGCCGTCCAGCCCGTCGGTGAGGTTGACCGCGTTCGAAGTGCCGACGATGACGAAGAACGTGAGCGCGATGAAGCCGATCACGCCCAGCGGATAGGCGACGTGCTTGAAGAACGGCACGATCAGCTGGTTGAGCGCCGGCATGCTCTGCGAGAGCCAGGCGAGGTAGCCGGCGGCGGCGAGGCCGATCAGCGACTGCCAGAAAAACTTGGCCTTCGGCGACAGGCCTTTCGGGTTGCGGTGCACGACCTTGCGGTAGTCGTCGACCCAGCCGACCAGGCCGAAGGCGAGCGTGACGAGCAGCACCACCCAAAGGAGCCGGTTCGACAGGTCGCCCCACAGCAGCACCGTGACGCAGATCGACACCAGGATCAGCGCGCCGCCCATGGTCGGCGTGCCGGCCTTGGTAAGGTGCGAGCGCGGGCCGTCGTCGCGCACCGCCTGGCCGATCTTGTAGGCGGTGAGCTTGCGGATCATGTACGGGCCGAGCACCAGCGACACGGCGAGCGCGGTGAGGCAGGCGAGCACCGCGCGCAGCGTGATGTAGTTGAAGACGTTGAACACCCGCACGTCCTTGGCCAGCCATTGCGCGAGCTCGAGCAGCATCAATGCGCTCCTTCTGTGCGTGTACCGGTCAGCGCGGCGACCACGCGCTCCATCCTCATGAAGCGGGACCCCTTCACCAGCACCGTGCGGCCGCCGCTTTGCGACAGGAGGGCCGGCACGAGCGCCTCGACATCGGCGAAATGCTGCGCACCGGCGCCGAATCCTTCCACCGCGTGCACGCTGGCCTCGCCGAGCGCCAGCAGCCGGTCGATGCCGCGGGTCCTGGCGTAGGCGCCGACCTCGCGGTGAAATTCCGGGCCCCGCGCCCCCACCTCACCCATGTCGCCGAGGACCAAGACGCGCGGCGCCGGACAGGACGCGAGGACATCGATGGCTGCGCGCACCGAGTCGGGGTTCGCGTTGTAGCTGTCGTCGATGACGGTGGCGCCGTCGCGCGCCTGCTTCACCTGCAGGCGGCCGGTATAGGGCCGGAATGCGCTGAGGCCCTCGCCGATGGTTTTTGCCGGAATGTTCACCGCGACGGCGCAGGCCGCGGCCGCGAGAGCGTTGCGCACGTTGTGCAACCCGGGAATGGCGAGCACGGCGCGCGCTTCGCCGTGGGGCGTGCGCAGCGTGAGCTCGCTGGACAGGTCGCCCAGCTTGTAGCGGCCGCGCACCGCGCCTTGCTCGAGACCGAAGTCGACGACGCGCCGCTTTCCCGCCCGACCCCGGAAGAATGCGGCGTGCTCGTCATCGGCATTGACGATGGCCACGCCGTCGGCCGGCAGGGCGGCGTAGACCGAGGCGTTCTCCGCCGCGACTTCCTCGACGCTGTTCATGAACTCGAGGTGCTCGCGCTGGGCGTTGTTGACGAGCGCGACTGTCGGCGCGGCAAGCGACGCGAGGTAGGCGATCTCCCCGGGATGGTTCATGCCGAGCTCGATGGCGCAAAGGCGATGCCCCGGGCGCAGCCTGAGCAGCATGATCGGCACGCCGATGTCGTTGTTCAGATTGCCGGTCGTGGCCAGAACCGCCTGCTCGCCGGCATGGGCGCGAAGGATCGACGCGACCATCTCCTTCACCGTGGTCTTGCCGTTGGAGCCGGCGATGCCGATGAGCGCCGGCGCGAAGCGCGCCCGCCAGTTACGCGCCAGCTCCCCGAGGCCGCGCTTCGTGTCTTCGACGATCACGACCGGCACGTCGTAAGGCCCCTGGTAGCGCCGGTCCACCATGGCGGCGGCGGCGCCGCGCTGCACCGCGGCGCCCAGGAACTCGTGGCCGTCGAAGCGATCACCGCGCAATGCGACGAACAGCTCGCCCTGCTTGAGCGAGCGGCTGTCGGTGGACACCCCCGAGAAGCGCACGTCCGCCCCGCTCACCCGGCCGGAGGTCATCGCGGCGGCTTCGGTCAGGCTCATCATCTCTTGCCCAGCGCAGCGCGCGCCACGTCCTGGTCCGAGAATGGCAGGCGGCGGCCGGCGATCTCCTGGTAGCTCTCGTGCCCCTTGCCGGCGATCAGCACCACGTCCTGGGGCGCGGCTTCCAGGACCGCAGCTTCGATGGCGCGCCGGCGATCCGCCTCGAGTCGTGCGCCGGCGCCGGCGCCGGCGGCTACGGCCTCGATGATGCGCATCGGCTCCTCGCTGCGCGGGTTGTCCGAAGTGATCACGACGCGGTCGGCGTGGCGTGCCGCCGCTTCGCCCATCAGCGGCCGCTTGGCCGGATCGCGGTCGCCGCCGGCGCCGAACACGACGGCGAGCCGGCCGCCGCGCTCGTCGGCCACCGGGCGCAGCGTCTGCAGCACCTTGTCGAGCGCGTCCGGCGTGTGCGCGTAGTCGACGATCACGAGCGGGCGCTCGCCGACGCGCTCCATGCGTCCGGCCACGCTCGGCAGCTCCGTGGCGAGGCGCAGCGCATCGGCCAACGAAACGCCGTACGCCAGCAGGCAGCCGATGACGCCCAGGACATTGGAAAGGTTGAAGCGCCCCACCTGGCGCGTCGCAAGTTTCCCCGTGGCTGAACCGTACGACAGCTCCATGGCGGAATTGAGGCAAAGCGCTTCGTCCACGGGGGCAGAGACGGCGCCCAGCGTGTAGCCGATGGTGCGCACGTGGCCGCGCAGCCGGCGCGCCAGCTCGGCGCCGAAAGAGTCGTCGAGGTTGAGCACCGCTGTCTGCAGGCCGGCGAAGCGGAAAAGCAGCGCCTTCGCCTCGGCATAGCGCTCCATCGTGCCGTGGAAGTCGAGGTGATCCTGCGACAGGTTGGTGAAGAGCGCGCAGCCGAACCGCACGCCGTTCACCCGCCCCTGCACCAGGCCATGCGAGGAGACCTCCATCGCGACGGCGCGCGCGCCGTCTTTGCGGAATCGCGCCAGCATGGCCTGCAGCTCGAGCGCGTCCGGTGTCGTGTTCCCTGAATCCGTCAGGTTGCCCGGGTAGCCACTGCCCAGCGTGCCGATGACCGCGCTCTTTGCGCCCTGCCTCGAAAGCGCCGCGGCGATCCACTGGCTGCACGACGTCTTGCCGTTGGTTCCCGTGACGCCGCACATCCAGAGGCTGTGCGACGGCTGCGCGTGGAACACGGACGCCAGCTCCCCGGCGCGCTGCTTGAGCTTCGGCACGGCAACGTTGGGCACGCGCCACTCGTCGCGCCACGCGAAGCCCGCTTCGTCCCACAGCACCGCGGCGGCGCCGCGGGCGAGCGCATCCGCGATGTGCGCGCGGCCATCGGCCTTCTCGCCCGGATAGGCGAAGAACGCGGCGCCGGGCGCGCAGCGGCGGCTGTCGGCGACGAGCCGGTCGATCATTGCGCCCTGCGCGCGCAGGCGTTGGAGAGGGTCCATGCTGTTCTCACGTGCTTTCCTTCGCCTCGTCCGCCGCGCCGGGCGCTTCGAGCGGCTCGAGCGGCGCGTCGTGCGCCACGCCGAGCAGGCGCAGCGCGCCCTGCACGACCTGCGCGAACACCGGCGCGGCGACCGCGCCGCCGTAGTGCTGGCCGGCGGCCGGCTCGTCGATCACCACGGCGACCACCAGGCGCGGCGCCGACACCGGCGCGAGGCCGACGAAGGAGGCAAGATATCTGTGCGCGGCGTAGCCGCCGTTCTCCTGCTTGTGCGCGGTTCCCGTCTTCCCTGCGACGCGCCAGCCCACGACTCGCGCGCGCGGCCCGGTTCCTCCGGGCTGCACTGCGGCTTCCAGCATGGCCCGCACGGCGCGGGCCGATTCGGCCGAGATCAGCCTCTCGCCGGTCGCGGCCGCTGGCGTTTTGACCAGCGTCAAAGGTACCAATTCCCCGTCGGTGGCGAATATCGAATAGGCCCGCGCAAGCTGGATCAGGCTGACGGAAATGCCGTGGCCGTACGACATCGTCGCCTGCTCGATCGGCAGCCAGCTCTTGTAGGGGCGCAGCCGGCCGGCCGCGGCGCCCGGGAAGCCGAGCTGCGGCACCGTGCCGAAGCCCAGCCGCTGGAAAAGATCCCACATCGACTCGCGCGGCATGGCGAGCGCCAGCTTGGCCGCGCCGACATTGGAGGATTTTTGCACGACCTGCGATACGGTAAGCGCCGCGGCGGGGTGAACGTCGCGGATGGTGTAGCTGGCGAGCGTCAGCCGGCCCGGAGCGGTGGCGACCAGGGTCTGCGGTGAGATTTTTCCGCTTTCCAGCGCGAGCGCGACGGTGAAGGGCTTCAGCGTCGAGCCGGGCTCGAACAGGTCGGTGATGACACGATTGCGCACCTGGCCGCCGGAGCGCCCGGTGCGGTTGTTCGGATTGAATGACGGCACGTTGGCGAGGGCCAGCACCTCGCCCGTGCCCACGTCGAATGCGATCAGCGCACCCGCCTTGGCGCGGTTTTTCTCCACCGCGCTCTTCAGGGCGCCGTACGCGAGGCTCTGGATCTTGCTGTCGATGGAGAGCGTCAGGTCGGTGCCGTCGACCGCCGGACGGATGCTCTCCACGTCCTCGACCACCCGGCCGAGGCGGTCCTTGATCACCCGCCGGCTGCCGGGCTTTCCCCCCAGCCAGGACTGGTGGGCGAGCTCGATGCCTTCCTGGCCGGTGTCGTCGATGCCGGTGAAGCCGATGAGGTGCGCCATCACCTCGCCTGCGGGATAGTAGCGGCGGTATTCGCGCTGCTCGTAGATGCCGGGCAGCTTGAGCTGGGTGACGGCGTCGGCGGTCTCCGGCGGCAGCTGGCGCTGCAGGTAGACGAAATCGCGCGTCGCCCCGGCAAGTTTGCGATCGAGCTCGCCACCGCTCATGCCGAGCAGCGTGGCGAGCCGGCGTCGGTCGGCGGACTTCAGCTCCACGTCGGCGGGAATCGCCCAGATCGACTTCACCGGCGTGGAGACCGCGAGGGCCTCGCCGTTGCGGTCCAGGATCCGCCCGCGGGTCGCGGGCACCTCCAGGACCCGCGAGTAACGCGCGTCACCCTTCCCTTGCAGGAAATCCGTCCTCATGGACTGGAGGTACAGCGCGCGCAGTGCAAGCGCGCCGAAGGCGATGATGAGCGCCGCCAGCACGAAGCGCGCGCGCCACACCGGCAGGCGCACCAGGCCCTGCGCCGCGGCACCCACGGCGCCGGTCACCGCGCGGCGTCTCGGCCGACGAGGCGCACGCGGCGAGGATCGGGCGAGCGCAGGCCGAGCG
>DASSPL010000464.1:0-6315 GCA_035699685.1 Burkholderiales bacterium
GAAGCCGATGACCCCGACCGGCCCGCTCGCGGCCGTCGTGGGCTCGAGCGGCATGCCGCGCACCGAGGTGACCAAGAAGATCTGGGCCTACATCAAGCGCAACGGGCTGCAGGACAAGAAAAACAAGCGCATGATCAACGCGGACGAGAAGCTCAAGCCGGTGTTCAGCGGCAAGTCCCAGGTGTCGATGTTCGAGATGACCAAGCTGGTCTCGAAGCACCTGAAATAACGGTTTCCAGGGAGGAGAGAGAAAGGCCGGGCGATCCCCGGCCTTTTTCTTTTCTAGCGGTGGTAGGAGGTGACCCGGTCGACCTCGTTCTTCGAGCCGAGGATCACCGCCACCTTCTGGTGCAGGCTCTTCGGCTGCACGTCGAGGATGCGGATCGCGCCGTCGGTGGCGGCGCCGCCGGCCTGCTCGACGATGAACGCCATCGGATTGGCCTCGTACATGAGGCGCAGGCGCCCGTCCTTGTTCTTCGAGTCGCGCGGGTACATGAAGACCCCGCCGCGCGAGAGCACGCGGAAGACGTCGGCCACCATCGAGGCCACCCAGCGCATGTTGAAGTCCTTGCCGCGCGGGCCGTCCTTGCCGGCGAGGCATTCGTCGATGTAGCGCTTCACCGGCGGCTCCCAGCGCCGCATGTTCGAGGCATTGATCGCGAACTCGGCGGTGTCGGCCGGGATGCGGATCTCCGGGTGCGTCAGGACGAAGGTGTAGGTCTCGCGGTCGAGGGTGAAGCCGTGCACCCCGTCGCCGACGGAGAGGATGAAGACGGTCGTGGGCCCGTACACGGCGAAGCCGGCCGCCACCTGCCGGTGGCCGGGCTGCAGGAACGCCTGCTCCTCCGGCTCGCAGAACTTGCCCTCGGGCGTCTTCGGGCACTTCAGCACCGAGAAGATGGTGCCGACCGAGATGTTGACGTCGATGTTGGAGGAGCCGTCCAGCGGGTCGATCAGCAGCAGGTATTCGCCGCGCTTGTAGGGCTCGGTGATCGGCACCGGCTGCTCCACCTCCTCGGAGGCGAAGGCGGCGAGGTTGCCGCCCCAGACGTTGGCCTCGAGCAGGATCTCGTTCGACAGCACGTCGAGCTTCTTCTGCACCTCGCCGTGCACGTTGCTGGTCGTCGCGCCGCCCTGGCCGTCGGCGAGGGCGCCCTTGTTGACGCGCGTGCTGATGGCCTTGCAGGCGCGGGCGATGGTTTCGAGGAGGAGCCGCAGGTCGGCGTTGATCAGGTTCTGCTGCTGCCGGCCGACCAGGAACTGCGTGAGCGTGACGCGTCGCATGGCGGCCGATTCTACCGCCCCTGGTGGCGGGTTTTGGCGAACCAGGCCCCGCCGAGGAGGAGCAGCGAAACCAGCGCGAACACCGGGATCATGCCGAACGCCGCCGACAGGGCGCCGGAGGCGAGCGGGATGAAGGTGTGGCTGCCGTTCAGCATGGTGGTGCGGATGCCGACGGCTTCGCCCTGCCGCCCGGGCGGCGAGGCGGAGTAGAGCAGCGCCATGATCACCGGCTGCGAGGCGCCGAGGCCGATGCCCAGCACGAACGACAGCGCGACGAGGAGCGGCGCGCTCTGCACGAAGGGAAACGCCAGGTAGGCGAGGCCGGAGAGCGCCATCGCGCTCGCGATCAGCAGCCACTGCGGCAGCCTTTTCACCAGGACCGTCATGAAGAGCCGCACGATGAACGTGGCGACGGCGAAGGTCGACATCACCACGCCGATGGTCCCCGCCGACAGGCCGATGCGCGAGCCATAGAGCGGGATGAGGAACGTGTAGAGATCCCAGCCCATCGACAGCAGCGCGCTGACGATGAACGTGCCGCGCAGGGCGGGCAGCGACAGGAGCTCGAGCACGCCGCCGCGCTGCGCCTGGGCGACATGCTCCGGGCGCGGCAGCTCGCGCTTGCGCAGGGCGAGGGCGGCCACCGCGAGCAGCGGGAAGGCGGCGAGCACCAGCATCGCCGCGGCGTGGCCGAAGGCCTCGATGGCGTAGCCTGCGACCAGCGGGCCGAAGGAGTTGGAGATCGAGAAGCCGAGCGCGAGCCACGAGAAGTTGACCGCGCGCTGCTCAGGCGTGCCGTGGGCGCCGAACACGCTGTTCATGGCGATGTGGACGTACATGAACGCCGTGCCGGCCAGCGTGCTGGTGAGATAGAGGATGCCGACCCGCGGAAAGACGAACGGCAGCGCCGTTGCGAGCGCGAGCACGCCGAGCGACACCAGGATCGGCCCGCGCGGGCCGAGGCGGTCCACCAGGCGCCCGGCGCTCACCGACAGGAACATCGGCAGCATCGCGAAGAGGGCGACCAGCACGCCGACCGTGAACTCGGACGCGCCGAGGTCGAGCGCGAACAGCGTCGTCGTCATGCGCGCGCCGACGAAGCACAGGTGCGCGAGCGCGTTGATGAGGACGAAGAACGCTATTTCCACCGCGGCGTCCAGACGGTCATGGCCACGCCGATGCAGGTCACCCCGATTCCCATCACCGTGAGCGCGGTCGGCATTACCCCGAACAAGGCCAGCTCACACAGCACCGCCACGATCGGCGGCAGGTACATCAGGCTCGTGACGCGCGTGGCCTCGCCGTCGCGCATCAGCACGTACAGCGCGCTGACGGCGAGCAGCGACGCGAAGATCACCAGGAAGGCGATGGAGCCGAAGAGCTCCCAGCTCCACCGCACGGCGAAGCCTTCGAGGGCGAAAGAGAGCGGCGCGAGCACGGCGAGGGAGGCGGCGAACTGGACCACTGCGGCGGTCTTTAGATCGGCGTGCGGGCAGAAGGTTTTCTGGTAGAGCGTCGCCGCCGTGACGCCCGCCAGGGCGATGAGGGTGGCGAGCAGGCTGCCGGCGGTGACCTCGCGGATGTCGACCTTGTGCCAGACGACCAGCGCCACGCCGGCGAGGCCGATCACCACCCCGGCCCACTGGCCGGGCGTGAGGCGCGCGTTCAGCCAGCGGGAAGCGATGATCGACGTGAAGAGCGGCTGCGCCGAGATGATCAGCGCCGTGACCCCGGCGGACATGCCGAGGTACTGGGAATAGTGGCTCGCCCCGAGCTGCACCGCGTGCATCAGCAGCCCGACCACCACCAGGTGCCCGAGCTCGACGCGCGTGGCCGGCCAGCGCGGCTTCCAGACCAGGATCACCGGCAGCAGGCAAACGAGGCCGAACGCGAACCGCAGCGTGAGGAAGGTGAAAGGCGGCGCGTACTGCAGGCCCACCTTGGTTGCCACGTACCCCGAGCCCCACACCGCCACGAAATACCAGGCGAGGAGGGCGGACGTAATCGGGGTCAGATCAACATTTCCGGATGCAGAGCCAAAAAGATTTTAGTTCAGCTGTGCTCGGAGCAGCCCGTAGAGCTCGTCCGGCTCGACCGGCTTGTGCAGCAGGCCGCGGATGCCGGCCGATTCGAGCTCGCGGCTCGCGATCTCGTCGATGTGGCCGGTGCAGAGGATCACCGGCAGGCCGGGGCGGCGCGCGAGCAGCTCGCGCGCCAGGCGGAACCCGGTGGTGCCGGGCATGGTCTGGTCGGTGATCACCAGGTCGTAGGCTTCGGCGCCAAACACTTCCAGCGCCGCCGCCGGGCTGGTGACCGCCCGCGCCGAGATACCCCAGCTCTCCAGGAGCTCGCGCAGGAACTCGGCCACCGGCGCCTCGTCGTCGACGACCAGGATGCGCCCCCGCAGGGGCTCGCGCTGGCCGCGCGCCTTCGGGGCTTCGAGGGGCTTCGCCTCGGTGCCGGCGGCGAGCGCGGGCAGCAGGATGCGGAAGAGACCCCCGCGCGGCGCGCTGGTGTCGACCACGATGTGGCCGCCGTGCTCGTGGACCACGCCGTGCACGGTGGCGAGGCCCATGCCGCTGCCGCGGCCGACTTCCTTGGTGGTGAAGAACGGCTCGAACATGCGCTCGAGCACCTCGGGCGCGACGCCGGGGCCGGAATCGCCGACGGCGAGCTCGACGAAGGAGCCGTCGAAGGGCTGCCGGCAGCTCGCGCAGACCGCCTGCGTCGCCCGCGCCGAGCGCACGCTGACCGTCAGGTGGCCCGCGCCGGCCATCGCGTCGCGCGCGTTGATGGCGAGGTTCAGCACCACCTGGTCGAGCTGCACCGGGTCGACCATGACCGCGGTCTCGACCGGGTCGATGCAGGTCGCGATCTCGACGGTCGAGGGCAGCGAGCCGCGCAGGAGCTTGAGCGATTCCTCCACCGCCTGGCCGAGGCTCACCACCCGCGGGGTGCCGCGCTGGCCGCGGCTGAAGGTCAGCATCTGCTTGATGAGGTCGCGCGCCTTGCGCGCCGAGGCGAGCGACTGGTCGAGGTAGCGCGCGAGCTTCGCATCGCCGGGGTTTCTCTCGATCGCCAGCACCACGTGCCCCATGATGCTCGCCAGCAGGTTGTTGAAGTCGTGCGCGATGCCGCCGGTCAGGTGGCCGAGCGCCTCCATCTTCTGCGCCTGGCGCAGCTGCGCCTCCAGCCCCGCGCGCTCGGCCTCGGCGCGCTTGCGCGCCGTGATGTCGCGCGCCATGCCGAGGGCGTGCGGCTTGCCGCGGTAGACCATGGGCACGGCGCGCATCTCGATGTCGAGCGGCGTGCCGTCCTTGCGCACGGCCTGGATCTCGAACTGCACCGACTCGCCGGCGATCACGCGGCGGTGCATCTCGGCCGCCAGCGCGGACAGGTCGGAGCGGGCGAAGATCCAGCGCCGCTCGCTCAGCACTTCCTCGCGCGAGTAGCCGCTGATCGCGCAGAAGGCGGCGTTGACGTCCACCACGCGGCCGGTGTCGTCGCGCAGCACCAGCGCGTCGGCGGCGGCGTTGAAGATGGCGCGGTACTGCTCCTCGCTGTCGCGCAGCGCCTGCTCGCCGCGCTTGCGCTCGCTGATGTCGCGGCCGATGTACAGCACGTGCGGCTCGCCGCGGAACATGATGGGCACGCCGCGCAGCTCGACTTCACGGGTGCCGCCGCTCTTGGAGATGCGCCGGGTTTCCAGCATCACCGGCTCGCCGGCCAGCGCCCTGGCGTGCAGCTCGCGGATGCGCGCCTCGACCTCGGGCGGATTGGCCACGACGTGCTGGCGCCCGAGCACCTCCTCCCGCGCGTACCCGGAAAGCGAAACGTAGGCGGGGTTCACATCGACGATGCGGAAGTCGGCGTCGCGCAGCACCAGCGCGTCGGCCGCGGCGTTGAAAATGGCGCGGTACTGCTCCTCGCTCGCGCGCAGCTGCTGCTCGACCACGCGGCGCTCGGTGATGTCGCGGCCGATGTACAGGACATGGGGCTCGCCGCGGTGGCGGATCGGGACGCCGCGCGTCTCGATGTGGAAGCGCGAGCCGTCCTTGCGGCGGGCGTGCGACTCGAACTGCACTTTCTCGCCGGCCAGCGCGCGCGCGTGCAGCTCGCGCACGTGGTCGTTCAGCGAATGCGGGCTCATGGTCAGCACGTCGCGCCCGACGACTTCCTCGCGCCGCCGTCCGCTCATCGCCTCGTACGCCGGGTTGACGTCGACCACGCGGAAGTCGGCATCGCGCAGCACGAGCGAGTCGGCCGCGGCGTTGAACATCGCGCGGTACTGCTCGCCCATCGCCGCCTCGTGCGTGCGCCGCTCGAGCTCCGCCTCGGCGCGCACGGCGAAGATCTTCAGGACCGACTCGACGATTCCGGGGTTGATCAGCGGCCGGCGCGAAAGCACGGCGAGCACGCCGGTCGGGCTGCCGGCCGGGTCGTTCAGGCGGTAGCCGGCATAGCCGACGAAGCCGCCGAAGCCGTCGGGGCCGTAGCGCTCGCCGGCGCCATCGGCGACCAGCAGGAAGCCGCTCTTCAGGACGTCGGCGCAGGCCGAGCCTGCCAGCCGGTAGCGCTCGTGCGGCGTGCCGTGGCCGCCGACCACCTGCATGTACTCGCCGGCGGTCTGGCCGAGGAACGCGGTGTCGCAGTGCAGGACCTTCGCCAGCGAGCGCGCCAGGTCCTCGAAGATCCGCTCCCCGCGCGCGCTCGATACGGCAAGCGCCGCTTCCTGGAGTGCCTCCAGCCTCTTGGATCCCGTCACGGCGCGCAGTCTAGGGGAGGGGCGCCGCGGCCGCCTGCGGAATTACCGCCGGGCAACCATTGAAACAATCCGGTTACTTTTCCGCGGGGACGAACATGTAGCCGGCACCCCGCACCGTCCGGATGGAGCGGGGACGGTCGGGATCCTCTTCCACCTTGCGGCGAAGGCGCGCGATGCGGATGTCGATCGAGCGGTCGAACGGCTCCCACTCGCGGTTGCGCGTCAGCGTGAGGAGCTGGTCGCGCGACAGCACCTGGTTCGGGTGC
>DASSPL010000465.1:0-3753 GCA_035699685.1 Burkholderiales bacterium
GGAACTCGATGCGGTCTTCTTCCGGGCCGATGCCGTAGACGCTCATCGGCCGGCGCAGGAACGGCTTCTCGCTGCCGCCGGTCGGGCAGGCGAGCTGGAAGAACTGGCCGGCCACGGTGGCGCGCGCCAGCGGCCGCGGCGCGCGCAGGCGCAGGTACTTGTAGCGCGCGTTGACCCACGCGTGCTCGACGACCTCGCAGGCGAGCGTGGACACCTTCACAGCAGCAGCCGCGGCAGCGCGGTGGAGATCGACGGCACGTAGGAGATCACCATCAGCACGGCGATGTTCACCAGGATGAAGGGCCACACGCCGGCGATGACCTGCTCCACCGGCCGGCGCAGCGTGCCGGCGGTGACGTTGAGGTCCAGGCCGAAGGGCGGCGTGATCATGCCGATGCAGACGTTCATGGTCACCACCATGCCATAGTGCACCGGGTCGATGCCCAGCGCGCTCGCCAGCGGGAAGAGCGTCGGCAGGAAGATCAGCATGATCGAGTTGGGGTCGATGAACATGCCGGCGACGAAGAAGATGACGTTCGACACGAGGAGGAACGCCACCCAGTTGACGTTCCACGCCTTGAGCAGCCCCATCAGCGTGCCCTGCACGTTGCCGAGCGTGACGAAATACGCCAGCAGCGATCCCATGGCGAGCAGGATGAACAGCGCCGAGGTCGAGATGGCGCTTTCCTTGGCGATGTCGAACACCTGGCGCCAGGAGAGCGCGCGCAGGATCAGCACCTCGACCACGATCGCATAGACCACCGACACCGCGGCGGCCTCGGTGGCGGTGAAGATGCCGGCGAAGATGCCGGCGAGGATGATCACCTGCATGCCGATCGCCCACACCGCCTCGCGCAGCGCCCGCCAGCGCTCGGCGCGCGTGCCGCCGTCGCCGCCCGCGATGCCCCGGCGGCGGGCTTCCCAGGCGACCATGACCATGAATGCCAGCCCGAGCACCACGCCCACCACCAGGCCGGCGGCGAACAGCGCCGCGATCGAGGTGCCGGTGAGCCAGCTGTACACGACGAAGGTGATCGACGGCGGAATGAGCAGCGCGCACTCGGCGCTCGAGGCGATCAGGCCGAGGCTGAAGCGGTCGGAGAAGCCTGCCCGGCGCAATTCGGGATAGGAAAGCCGCCCCATCGCGGCGACCGTGGCCGGCGCCGAGCCGGCGGCGGCGCCGAACACCATGACGGCGGCGACCGTGGAATGGCCTATGCCGCCGCGGTAGCCGCCGAAGAAGGCGCGGAAGAGATCCGCCAGGTGCTGCGCCATCCTGCCGCGCGCCATGAGGTCGGCGGAGAAGATGAAGAACGGGATGGCGAGCAGCGTCACCACCTCCACGCCGCCCAGCATGCGCTGCGCCATCGCCACCGCCGGGATGTTGGGATAGTGCGCGAGGCGCTCGAGCACCGCCGGCACGCCCATCACCAGCAGCATCTCGAAACCGAGCGCCAGCATCAGGAGCGCCAGCAGGAAGAGGAGCGCGACGATCACGCGCTACAGGCGCAGCATCGGGTCGACCTCGGTGGCGTGGCGGTCGGTCACGCCGAGGCATTCGAGCGCGTAGCGCAGCGCGAGCAGGGCGAAGCCGGCCGGCATCGGGCCGTAGAGCCATACCATCGACACATTCTGCGTCGGGCTGACCTGGCCGCTGTTCAGCACCAGCACGGTGACCGTCCAGCACACGTGCGCGATGTACAGGCTGAAGGCGAGGCCGACGAGGTCGATGGCGAGCTTGGTGCCGCGGCGCAGGCGCGGCCGCAGTTTCGCCAGCAGCGCCGTCATGCTGATGTGACGCCCGCGCTCGAGCGTCAGGCCCAGGCCGAGGAACACCATCCAGGCGAGGGCGAAAAGGCAGGTCTCGTCGATCCAGGCGAAGCGCGAGGCGTACTCGGGCGCGAGCTCCCGCACCAGCACGTTGAAGGTGTACACGAACGACATCGCCAGCATCAGGACGGCGAGGAGGAAACCCTCCAGCCGCCTGATGAAGGCGAGCGCCAGGTTCACGGCGGGGCGACTAGATGCCGAGCCGCTTGGCTTCCTGCTGGTAGAGCTCGAGCAGCTTCTTGCCCTCGGCGCCGGCGCGCTCGAGATACGCGGCCTGCGCCTTGGGCGCCATCACGTCGCGCAGGCGCTTGCGCTCCGCCTCGTCGGCGACGCGCACCTGGATCCTGCCGGAGGCGCGGATCATCTCGAGCGCCTTCTGCTGCGCCTCCTCCTTCATCTTCTCGGTCTCGGGGCGCATCTCGGCCAGCGTCTTCACCAACGCGTCGCGATGCGACTGCGGCAGCTTGCCCCACCAGCCGGGGTTGACCAGGAACACGTCCTCCATCGCGCCGTGCTCGGTGACCACCAGGAACTTCTGCACCTCGTGGAATTTCATGGTCGAGATGGTGTCGAGCGGATTCTCCTGGCCGTCGATCACCCCGGTCTGCAGCGACGTATACAGCTCGCTGAAGTTGATCGCCACGGCGGAGGCGCCGACCGCGGCGAACTGCTCGATCAGGATGCGCGAGTCCATGACGCGGAACTTCTGGCCGCGCAGCTCGTTCAGCTTGTCGAGCGGCTTGTTCGACGACAGCGACTTGCGGCCGTTCGGCCACAGCGTGATGCCGAGGAGCTGCCGCGAGCCGAAGCTGTCGAGCACCGCTTTGCCGAACGCCGACTCGCGCAGCCGCTGGCTCGCGGCGCGGTCGGTCGGAAAGAGATACGGGATGTCGAGGATCGACACCGCCGGGTTGAAGCCGCCGAGGAAGGCCGCCGGCATCATCGTCGCCTCGGCGGTGCCGAACTGCACGCCCTCCACCATCTGGCGGGCGTTGCCGAGCTGCGAGGCGGGGAACAGCTGGAACTCCATCTCGCCGTTGGTGCGGCTCTTCAGGAGCTCGCTTACTTTCAGCAGCCCCTGGTGCCGCGGCTGCGTCGGCGCCTCGAGGTGGCCGAGCTTGATGACGTACTTCGCCTTGGGCTGGGCTCGCGCGATGTGCGGTGCCACGCCAAGCGCCGCGAGAGCGCTGCCTGCGGCAATGAGTCTTCGCCTGTTGACTTGCATGTGCTACCCCCTGGGAGAAATCAGCTTTTGGGAAACTCCGCCACGCCGCCGTGCTCGGCGGACCAGTCGGCGGGGCTGTTGAGGAAGCGCTCGACTTCGCTCACCACGCCCGGCGCGAAGTAGCCGCCCTTCTTCACCACCGCGAGGACGTCCCACCAGGTGGCGAGGTAGTGCAGCTTCACGCCGAGCTCGTCCATGGTCTTCTTCGACTCGGGGAAGATGTCGTAGTAGAAGTTGACGAAGACGTGGTCGACCACGGCGCCGGCGTCGCGCAGCGCCTTACAAAAATTGATCTTCGAGCGCCCGTCGGTCGTCAGGTCCTCGACCAGCAGGGTGCGGGCGCCGTCGCGCACGTCGCCTTCGATCTGTGCATTTCTGCCGAAGCCCTTCGGCTTCTTGCGCACATACTGCATCGGCAGGCCCATGCGGTCGGCGATCCACGCGGCGTAGGGGATGCCGGCGGTTTCGCCGCCGGCGACCACGTCGAACTGCTCGAACCCCGCGTCGCGGGCGAGCGTCGCCGCGGCGAAGTCAACCAATTGGGTGCGTATGCGTGGATAGAAGATGAGCTTGCGGCAGTCGATGTAGACCGGGCTCGCCCAGCCGGAGGTGAAGATGAACGGCTTGTCCTGGAAGAACAGCACCGCCTTGACCTCGAGCAGCATCCGGGCCGTGATCTCGGCGACGAGCGCCTTGTC
>DASSPL010000466.1:0-5373 GCA_035699685.1 Burkholderiales bacterium
CGGGGGTCGGGCGGTAGTACATCAGCGGTGGTCATCGGCCGACCCCCTGATAAGGGGGTCGTGAGCGAAGCGAACGGGGGGTTGGTTTCTGCAAAACCCCCCGCTCGCCAAGCTCGCTTCCCCCCTTGTCAGGGGGGCAAAGCATCGGGTTCATTCGACGCTGATGTTCCCCTCGCGCGCGACCTTGAGCCACTTCTCGTAGTCGGCGCGCACGTAGGAAGCGAACTGCGGCTGCGCCATGTCCATCACCTCGACGCCCATGCCCTGATAGCGCTCGCGCACCTGCGGGTTCGACAGCGCCTTCCTCAATGCCGCATTGAGCTTGTCGACCACCGCCTGCGGCGTGCCCGCCGGCGCGAAGATGCCGGTGAAAGTTGCGGCTTCATAGCCCTTCACGCCGAGCTCGTCGAGCGTCGGCACCTCGGGCAGGAGCGGCGAGCGCCGCATTGAGCTGATGGCGAGCGGGCGGATGCGGCCTTCGCGGATGTGGCCGATCGACGCGGTGAGCTGGTCCATCATCGACTGCACCTGGCTGCCGATGAGATCGGTGAGCGCCGGTCCGCTGCCCTTGTACGGCACGTGCAGGAGCTTCAGGTTCGCCTGGCGCATCAGGAGCTCGATCGCGAGGTGATTCGACGAGCCGTTGCCGGCCGAGGCGATGCTGACCTGACCGGGCTGCGCGTTCGCCATGGCGACGTACTCGCGGTAAGACTTGGCCGCGGTTTTCGGCGCGACGGTCAGCACGATCGGCACCGCCTGGATCGGGCCGACGGCGACCAGGTCCTTGAGCGGATCGAAGGACAGGTTCTTCCACACCGCCGGCCCGGCGGTCACCGTGCCGCTCGAGCCGAGGAGCAGCGTGTAGCCGTCGCCCGGCGATTTCACCACCGCCTCCGTGCCGATGCGCCCGCCGGCGCCGGCACGGTTCTCGACCACCACCTGCTGCCCGAGCGCCTCGCCGAACGCCGGCGCGACCGTGCGTGCGGTGATGTCGACGTTGCCCGCCGGCGGCCACGGCACGACGATGCGAAGCGGCTTGTGGGGAAACTCCTGGGCATTGGCGCTCGCCGCGAGGAGCCATAAAGCAAGGTAAATTGCGCGCATGACCCATTATCGGCAGGGCTGATGCACGTCGTCGAGCGTTATGCGGCCTGGGCGGAAGAGTTCCGCGCGCGGCCGATTCCGTCGCAGGTGCTGCACCACGCGCGGCGCGCGCTGATCGACTGGCACGCCGCCCTGCTGCCCGGCCAGGTGGTGCCGCCGGCCACGCTCCTGAAGCGCGCCTTCAGCACCGATGACTCCCGCACCACGGCGCTCATCAACGGCACGGCGGCGCATACGGTCGAGGTCGACGACATCTATCGCGACGGCATCTACCATCCCGGCGCGCCGACCATCGCCGCCGCGCATGCGCTGGGTTTCGGCCGCGACAACTTCCTGCGCGCGATCATCGTCGGCTACGAGATCTCCACCCGCATCGGCGCGGCGATGGGGCGCGCCCATTACAAGTACTGGCACAACACCGGCACTATCGGCTGCTTCGGCGCCTGCGCTGCCGCGGCCGAGGTTCTCAACCTCGACCGGAAACGGTTCGCCCATGCCCTGGCAACCGTGGCCACCTTCGCCGCCGCGCTCCAGCAGGCATTCCGCATGGACTCGATGTCGAAGCCGCTGCACGCCGGCCGCGCCGCCGAAGCGGGCGTCACCGCGGCGCTCGCGGCGCGCGAAGGCGTGACCGGCTCGCTCGACGTGATGGAAGGCGAGGCCGGCTTCGGCCGCGCGATGGGCGACGGCCCGGACTGGGACAAGGCGCTCGCCGGCCTCGGCAGCGACTTCCACATCACGCGGATGACCTTCAAGAACCACGCCTGCTGCGGCCATACCTTCGCCGCCATCGATGGCGCGCTGGCGCTGAAGCAGAAGATGGGAGTGCGCGCGGAAGACATCCAGAAGCTCGAGATCGGCACCTACCGCGCGGGAGTCGAGGTGGCGCATTACGAGCAGCCGAAGACGCCCGCCGAAGGGCGCTTCTCGCTGAAGTACGTCGTGGCGACCGCGCTCACGCACGGCAGCGTGCGCCTCGCCGCGTTCGAATCCGACCGCCTGCAGGATCGCTCGACCCGGGCGCTGATGGAAAGGATGAGCGTCAGGCTCGATCCGGAGCTCGACGCCACGTTCCCCCGCCAGCGCGCCGCGCGCGTCGCGATCACGGCGGGAGGCCGCCGCGAGGAGCTGGTGCAGCCGACGCGCAAGGGCGATCCCGACCTGCCGCTCACCGACGACGACCTGAACGCCAAGTTCATGGAGCTCGCCACGCCGGTGCTGGGCGGCGAGGCCGCGAAGCGCCTGCTCGCCGATCTGTGGGCGACCCGCTAGCGCTCGCGCGGGCGCTGTTCGCGCCTCGCTGCGTGGCGCTGGTGGGCGCCTCCGGCGATGCGCGCAAGAACACCGCGCGCCCGCAGCGCTACCTGCGCAAGCACGGCTACGCCGGCCGCATCGTGCCGATCAACGCCACCCGGGACGAGGTGCTGGGCGAGCGCGCCTACAAGAGCATCGCCGACGTCCCGCACGACATCGATCACGCCTTCATCATGGTCGAGGACGTCGAGCAGTCGCTCGAGGACTGTGGCCGCAAGGGCGTGCCGGTGGCGAGCATCTATAGCAACGGCTTTGCCGATGCCGGCGAAGCCGGCTTGCAGCGCCAGAAAAACCTGGCGGCGCGGGCGCGCGACCTGGGAGTGAGGCTGCTCGGGCCGAACAGCATGGGCGTGGTCGACCTGCCGGGGCGGCTCGCGCTCACCGTGAACGCGGTGCTGGAGATGGATGCGCCGCCGGCCGGCGGCACGAGCCTCGTCTCGCAGAGCGGCACCATGCTCGGCACGCTGCTTTCGCGCGGCGCGGCGCGCGGGCTGGGCTATGCCAAGCTGGTCTCGGTCGGTAACGAAGCCGATCTCGGAGTCGGCGAGCTGGTCGAGCTTCTCGTCGAGGACGACCAGACCCGGGTCATCGCGCTCTTCCTTGAAACGGTGCGCGATGCGCGGCGGCTGGCGGCCGCGGCGCGCAAGGCGCACGCGGCGGGGAAGCCGATCGTCGCCTACAAGCTCGGCCGCTCCGCGCCCGGCGAGGAGCTCGCCCGCACGCACACCGGCGCGCTCGCGGGATCCGACGTTGCGCTCGACGCCTTCTTCCGCGACTGCGGCATCGTGCGCGTCGACATGCTGGAGACGCTGGTGGAGATTCCGCCGCTTCTCGCCGGCCGTAAACCCATTCCGAGGGACAAGCCGCGCGTGGCAGTGGTGACCACCACCGGCGGCGGCGCGGCGAGCGTGGTGGACCGGCTCGGCCTGCACGGCATGGCGCTCGCGTCGATGAACGATCTCACCATGACCGCGACGCCCGAGGCTTACACCGCGACGCTCGAGCGCCTGCTGCAATCCGCCGAATGCGATGCGGTGCTCGCCGCGGTGGGGTCGTCGGCGCAGTTCCACCCCGAGTTCGCCGTGCAGCCGATCCTGCGCGCACGGCGCAACGAGAAGCCTTTGGCGGCCTTCCTGACGCCGCACGCCGAGCGTTCACTGGCCTTGCTTGCCGAGAACGGCATCCCGGCCTTTCGCACGCCCGAAGCCTGCGCCGATGCCTTCGGCGCTTTCTTCGCCTGGCGTGCTCCCCGCGACACGCCGTTGCCCAACCAGCAAATCGATTCGGGCTCCGTGCCCGAATTGATGCAGTCGCTGGGCATCCCGATGGCGCAGCAGCAGATCGTCGAAGCGCCGCGCTACGAGCACACCGTGACGTATCCGGTGGCGCTGAAGCGGCTCGATGTCGAGCACAAGACCGAGGCGGGCGGGGTGGTGCTCGACATCGGCGCGGTGCCGGAGCTGCTGGCGGCGGCCAGGCGCATGGCGCAGCCGCGCCTCCTCGTGCAGAAGATGGAGAAGGGGCTGGCGGAGGCGATCGTCGGCTACCGCGACGACCCGGTGGTCGGGCCGCTGGTGCTGGTCGGCGCGGGCGGCACGCTGGCCGAGATCTACCGGGACATCGCCGTCGCGATGGCACCGGTGACCCAGGAAGAAGCCGCTGCGCTCATCGAGAAGGTGAAAGGGCTCGCGGTCATACGCGGCTACCGCAACCTGCCGCGCGGCGATGTGCGGGCGCTGGCGCGCGCGGTGTCGGCGCTGTCGCGCCTCGCTTTTGCCGCGAACGTGCGCGAGGCGGAGATCAATCCGCTGATCGTGCGCCGCGAAGGCGTCGTGGCGGTCGATGTCCGCCTTGTGCTGAAGGAGTGACGATGGATTTCCGACCGACGGCCGAGCAGGCCGAGTTCCGCGACGCGGTGCGCCGCTTCGCCGAGAAGCACCTCGCCGCGGGCGCCGTGGAGCGCGCGCACGCGAGCGGCTATCCGACGGACGTCGCGCGCCTGATGGCGAAGCAGGGCCTCCTCGGCATCACCATCCCCGAGGCGGATGGCGGGCAGGGCGGCTCGCTCCTCGACGCGGTGCTCGCCATCGAGATGGTCGCGTCGGCGTGCCCGCGAAGCGCCGACGTGGTCCAGGCGGGCAACTTCGGGCCGATCCGCGTGCTTGCTGAATACGGTTCTCCTGCTCAAAAGGAGAAATATTTGAAGAACCTGCTGGCCGGCGAGGGCGTGATCGCCGTCGGCATGACCGAGCCGCAGGCGGGCTCGGCGGTGACCGATCTCAAGACCAGCGCGACGCCCGACGGCAGCGGCTATCGCATCAGCGGCTCGAAGATCTTCACCACCCATTCCGCGTACGCCGATCTCTTCCTGGTGTACGTGCGCTTCGGCCCCGGCGTCGGCGGCATCGGCTCGGTGCTGCTGGAGAAATCCGAGATCCAGGTCGGCCGGCGCTCGAAGTTCATGTCGGGCGAGGAATGGGCCGAGCTGCACTTTGCGGAGGTGCGGGTGCCGAAGGAGCGCGTGCTGCTCGGGCCCGGCGGCTTCAAGAAGCAGATCGCCGGCTTCAACGTCGAGCGCATCGGCAACGCGTCGCGCTCGCTCGCTCTCGGCCGCTACGCCTACGAGGCGGCGCGCGCGTGGGCGCTCGAGCGCCGCCAGTTCGGGCGCCTGCTGTGCGAGTTCCAGGGCCTGCAGTGGAAGTTCGCCGACATGAAGATCAAGCTCGACGCGGCGCAGCTCCTCCTCTACCGCGCCGCCGCCAACGCCGACCGCGGCTTCCCGTCGCCCGAGGAGACCGCGATCGCCAAGGCCTACTGCAACCAGGCCGGCTTCGAGGTGGCGAACGAGGCGCTGCAGGTGATGGGCGGCACCGGCTACAGCCAGGAGGCGCTGGTCGAGTACTGCCTGCGCCGCTGCCGCGGCTGGATGATCGCCGGCGGCTCTATCGAGATCCT
>DASSPL010000467.1:0-2413 GCA_035699685.1 Burkholderiales bacterium
TCGCGGTGCTTGACGATGTGCTCGATCACCTTGCGGAAGCGCCGCAGCCGGTGCGGCTGGCCGAGGATGAAGCTGTGCAGCACCACGCTCATGACCAGCGGCCGCTCGGCCGACTCTTCCAGCATCTCGTCGAACTGGTCGACCAGGTTCTCGCAGTAGATCTGCGAAGGCGTGCGGCGCGATACCACCTCGAACGAGTCGTTCAGGTCATGCGCGTACGGCACCGACAGGATCGGGCCGTTCTTCGTGCGGAACCAGACCGGCTGGTCGTCGAGCGGCCAGTCCATCATGTAGCGGAAGCCGGCGGCGCGCAGCAGCTCGGGCGAGGCCGGCGTCTGCGAGATATAGGGCGCGAGCCAGCCGAGGGGCCGCCTGCCCTCGTGCTTCTCGATGGTTGCCGCGGCCTCCTCGATCAGCTCCTTTTCCTGCTCCGGGGCGAGGTCGGCCTGGCGCTCGGAGTTGGTGCGCCCATGGCCGACGATCTCGTCGCCGCGCTTGCTGAACGCCGCGATCATCTGCGGGCAGTAGTCGTAGAGCGCCGTGTTGACGAGCAGCGCGAACGGCAGGTCGTAATCCTCGGCGAGCTTCAGCAGCCGCCAGGCGCCTACGCGGTTGCCGTAGTCGCGCCACGCGTAGCTGCGGCTGTTCGGCGGCGGGTGCGGCGCGCCGTAGTCGTTGCCGAGCCCCTCACCGAAGGAGAAATGCTCGACGTTGAGGCAGAAGTGGATCGCGAGGCGCTTGCCGCCGGGCCAGCTGTAGTCCTTGCGCTCGGTGATCGCCGAGTAGTCGTAGCGTCCGTGGGACTTTAGCTTCATGAGTAGAATCGTCCCACAACAGACATGAATGCACCTCTGAACGAAGAATTCCTCACGCTGCAGGAGATCTACCAGGCAGCGAAGCGCAACCTCCCGCCCGGACCCTGGGCCTACCTGATCGGCGGCACGGAGACCGAGACCACCGTCAAGCGCAACCGCCATGCGCTCGACACCATCGCCTTCCGCCCGCGGGTGCTGCGCGACGTAAGCCGGGTCGATGCCTCCGCCACCTTCCTCGGGAGGAACGTGCGGCTGCCGGTGATGCTGGCGCCGATCGGTGGCCTCGAGTCGATCGTCGAAGGCGGCGCCGCGGCCGCCGCGCGCGCCGCCGCGCAGTTCGGCGTGCCGCAGATGCTCTCCTCGGTCTGCAAGCCGGGACTCGAGGAGACCGCGGCGGCGGCGGACACCGTGCGCTCCTTCCAGCTATACGTCCGCGGGGACGATGCCTGGGTCGACGATTTCGTGCAGCGCGCGAAAGCCCACGGCTTCGGCTCCTTCTGCCTGACGGTCGACGTCGCCGCCTACAGCCGGCGCGAGCGCGACCTCCTCGGCCGCTTCGTCAAGCCCTGGCGCGCCACCGCCGGCGCCGGCCAGCCGTTCCAGTCCGGGCTGTCGTGGCAGCAGGTGAAGCGGTTCAAGGACAAGCATCCCGACCTCCCGCTCATCATCAAGGGCATCGCGACCGTGGAGGACGCGCAGCTGTGCGTCGAGCACGGCGTGGAAGTGGTCTATGTCTCGAACCATGGCGGCCGCCAGCTCGACCACGGCCTTGGCAGCGCCGCTGTCCTCCCCGAGGTGGTAAAGGCCGTGAAAGGAAAGGCCGAAGTCTGGGTGGACGGCGGCTTCATGCGCGGCACGGACGTGGTCAAGGCCATCGCCCTCGGCGCGAAGACCGTCGGCCTCGGTCGCCTCACCGGCCTGGCGCTGGCCGCCGCCGGGCCTCAGGGCCTGGTGCGCGCGCTCGAGATCCTCGAGGACGAGATCAAGATCTGCCTCGGCCTGCTCGGCGTCACCTCCTTCGCCGAGCTGAACGCGAGCTACGTGACCAGCGCGCCGCCCGTCGGCATGCCGGACATCTTCAGCGCCTTCCCGCACGCCGCCGAATAATTCCGTACCCGGTACGCAATTGATCCGCGTCTACGGCATCAAGAACTGCGACACGATGAAGAAGGCCTTCGCGCTGCTGGACAATCGCAAGGTGGCTTACGAGTTCCACGACTATAAGAAGGGCGGCGTGCCGCCCGGCAAGCTGGCGGCCTGGGCGAAGAAGGTCGGGTGGGAGAAGCTGGCGAATTCGCGCGGCCTGACGTGGCGCAAGATTCCTGATTCGCAGAAGGCAAGCCTGGACGAGGCCAAGGCACTCGAGCTGCTCGAGCAGAATCCGAGCGCCATCCGCCGGCCGATCGTCGAGGCAGGCGGGCGGCTGTTAGTGGGCCTCGATCCGGCGGAGCTCGAGAAGCTCTAGTTCTGGTTCACGTACTCGATCACGCCGCCGATCGAGGACAGGTCTTCCTCGCGGCCGCGCAGCTCGACCACGTTCCAGTCCGGATCGCGCACGAACACCGAGACGTGTCCGTCGCGGCCGAACGAGACCGGGC
>DASSPL010000468.1:0-2818 GCA_035699685.1 Burkholderiales bacterium
GTGAGCTGCTCGGTCTGGTGCTCGGCGGCGAGGGCGTCGACGATCTCGTCGAGCTCGCCGTCCATGATGCGGTCGATCTTGTAGAGCGTGAGGTTGATGCGGTGGTCGGTGACGCGGCCCTGCGGGAAGTTGTAGGTGCGGATGCGCTCGGAGCGATCGCCCGAGCCGATCAGCGACTTGCGCGTCGAGGCGGTCTTCGCCTGCTGCTCGCGCACCTGCTTGTCGCGGATGCGCGCCGCCAGCACGGACAGCGCCTTCTCGCGGTTCTTGTGCTGCGAGCGCGAGTCCTGGCACTCGACCACGATGCCGGTGGGCAGGTGCGTGACGCGGATCGCCGAATCGGTCTTGTTGACGTGCTGGCCGCCCGCGCCCGAGGCGCGGAAGGTGTCGATGCGAAGCTCCGCCGGATTGAGCACCACCTCGTCCACGGCATCGGCCTCGGGCAGGATGGCGACCGTGCAGGCCGAGGTGTGGATGCGGCCCTGGGCCTCGGTGGCGGGCACGCGCTGGACGCGGTGGCCGCCCGACTCGAACTTCAGCCTGGAATAAACCCCCTGGCCGAGGATGCGGACGATGACCTCCTTGTACCCGCCGAGCTCGGACGGGCTCTCGGAGACGATCTCGACCTGCCAGCGCTGGCGCTCGGCGAAGCGCGTGTACATGCGGAACAGATCGCCGGCGAAAAGCGCCGACTCGTCGCCGCCGGTGCCGGCGCGGACCTCGAGGAAGACGTTCCTCTCGTCGTTCGGGTCCTTCGGCAGCAGCGCCTTCTGCAGCTCGCCCTCGAGCCGCTCCATGGCGGCGCGCGCGTTCTTCAGCTCGTCGGCGAGATCGAGCTCACGCGCCGCGTCGGCATCCCCCTCGGCCTTGCGATAGTCGTTGTAGAGCGCGGCGATCGACGAGAGCTCGGCGTGCTCGCGCGAGTTGGCGCGAAAGCGGTCCATGTCGCGCGTCGCGTCCTCGGCCGACAGCATGCGGTCGAGGTCCGCCAGACGCGCCACCTGGCTGTCGAGCTTCGCGCGCAGCGTCGGCTTCACTCGATGCGGTAGAGGCGCGCCAGCGCCTGCGCCAGCGCGCGCCGGTCCTCGCCCGCGCTCTCGTTCAGCGCCTGGGTCGGGGCGTGCAGCAGCTTGTTGACCAGGCCCTGCGACAGCGCCTCCAGCACCCGCGCCGGATCCTCGCCGCGCGCCAGCGCCTTCAGCGCGCGCTCCAGCTCGTCGCGCCGCGCGTCGTCCGCGCGGCCGCGCAGGGTGCGGATCAGCGGCACGCTCTCGCGCGCCTGCATCCAGTGCATGAACTGCCCGACCTGGCTCTCGATGATGGCCTCGGCCTGCGCCACCGCCGAGCGGCGCGAGTCGAGGTTGGCGGTCACGATCTGCGCCAGGTCGTCGACCGCGTAGAGGAAGACGTCGTCCAGCTCGCCCGCCTCGGGCTCGATGTCGCGCGGCACGGCGAGGTCGACCATGAAGATCGGCCGGCGCCGGCGCGCGCGCAGCGCCCGCTCCACCAGGCCCTTGCCGAGGATCGGCAGGGACGAAGCGGTCGAGGAGACGATGATGTCGTACTCGTGCAGGTGCTCGGCGAGCGCCTTCAGCTCGATCGCGCGGCCGTTGAAGCGCGAAGCCAGGCGCTGCGCCCGCTCGACGGTGCGGTTGGCCACGGTGATGCGCGCCGGCCCCTGCGCGGCGAAATGCGTGGCGCAGAGCTCGATCATCTCGCCCGCGCCGATGAAGAGCACGCTCTGGTCCTTCAGGCTCGGGAAGATGCGGCCCGCGAGCTTGACGGCAGCCGCCGCCATCGAGACGCTGGCGGCGCCGAGCTGCGTCGTCGAGCGCACCTCCTTGGCGACCGCGAAGGAGCGCTGGAACAGCTTGTGCAGCACGGTGCCGAGCGTGCCGGCCGATTCGGCGGTGCGCACCGCTTCCTTCATCTGGCCGAGGATCTGCGGCTCGCCCAGCACCATCGAATCGAGCCCCGAGGCGACGCGGAACGCATGGCGCACCGCCTGCTCGCGCGGCAGCGTGTAGAGGTAGGGCTGCAGGCCGTTGGGCTCGAAGCGGTGATACCGCGCGAGCCACTGGGCGATCGCGCCGGGCTCGTCGCCCGCCACATAAAGCTCGGTGCGGTTGCAGGTCGAAAGGATCGCCGCCTCGCGGGCGAGGCTGGACTTCAGCTCGCCCAGGGCCTCGCGCAGGCGCTCGACGTGGAACACCACCCGCTCGCGGACGGCGAGGGGCGCGGTCTGGTGGTTGAGGCCGAGAGCGTACAGTGACAAGGACGGGCGACCCTGAGCTAAGGTCGCAGATTATAAGGCTTTTAGCTCTCTCCGGCCGCCCGCAGGCACGCCGGCACGCGGCGTTCCCCGAACGCGCTCGGCGAAAATGAGTGCGCTCGCGCACCGTTCACCGCCCGTGGGGCAATCGAAGAGCGCCGGTGCGTTTACGCACAGCTTGCGCGACAAACCACCGCGAGGCGCAGGAATCGCGGCACGCTCGGCTGCGCCAAGCGGGCCGCGCCGATGGTCCTCCTCTGGGAAAGTGCACCGCCCGGCGCGCATACAAAACCTTTCATTGTTCGCTGCAAAGGTGCGTTTGATGAAGCCCCTCGGTTTTTGCGCCAATGGCGTGCGCGCTGCATTCGCAGCGCGGGCAGACCAACCGAACAAACCGAGGAGAAACCATGTCCAGGAAGCAGAAGCAGGTCGTCCGCAAGCCCGCCAAGAAGATCGCCGATGCCCGCCGCGTGCGCTACGGCGCCGGCTCCGCGCCGCGCGTCGTGCGCACGCTCGACAGCGCGACGCAGGACTCGCGCGTCATCC
>DASSPL010000469.1:0-5549 GCA_035699685.1 Burkholderiales bacterium
GACGCCGGCTCCGCGCTCGGCGACCTCGGCCCGCCACCCGGGCCGCCCGCGTATCGCTTCAGCCAGGCTGACGGCGGCGAGCGGCTCGCCGTGCACCACCCAGGTCTGCCCGGGCGGGCGCCGGAAGCCCTTCAGCCAGCCAAGGAGGGCGCTGCGATCCGCATGGGCCGACAGCCCGCCGATGGTGAAGACCTTGGCCTTGACCGGGTAGGGCTCGCCGAAGAGGCGCACGGACTTCGCGCCGTCCACGATCCGCCGGCCGAGCGTGCCGGCAGCCTGGAACCCCGTGAAGACGATGGCGCACTCCGGCCGCGCGATGTTCCAGCGCAGGTGGTGCTTGATGCGGCCGCCGTCGCACATCCCGCTCGCCGAAATGATCACCGCCCCGGCGCGCACCGCGTTGATCTTCTTGGAGTCCGCCAGATCCTCGGTCAGATGCAGCCGCTCGATCGACGGTAGCGTCGCGTACCTCAGCGTGATGCGGGTCGCGGCGAGCGCCATCGGCGAGTCGACGTAGACGTCCATGCGCGGGGGCAGCCGCCCCTGCGCCTGCAGCTCGCCGAGATGGTGCAGCAGCTCCTGCGTGCGCCCGACCGCGAACGCCGGGATGACCACGTTGCCGCGCCGGCTCCTGAGCGTGTCGGTGATGGCGAAGGCGAGCTCGTCGAGCGTCTGCGCCAGGTTCTTGTGGTCGCGGTTGCCGTAGGTCGACTCGACCAGCAGCACGTCCGCCTCGGCGACCGGCGTCGGATCGGACACGATCGGGCGCCCCGGCTGGCCGAGATCGCCGGAAAAGACGAGCTTCCTTCCCTGGACGAAGACCTCGAGGATGGCCGAGCCGAGGATGTGGCCGGCGTCGAGGAAACGGCAGGTGACATCGGCGTGCGGCTTCACCTCGGCGCCGTATTGCGCGGCAACCAGGTGGCGCAGGCTCGCCTGCGCCTGCGCCGCCGTGTAGAGCGGCGTGCCGCCGCTCCACTGCGCTTCCTTCTCCTGCAGGTGGCCGCTGTCGGGCAGCATCACGCCGGCGAGGTCGCAGGTGGCCTGCGTGGCGTGGATCGCCCCCTTGAACCCCTGCGCCACGAGACGCGGCAGCAGGCCCGAATGGTCGATGTGCGCGTGCGACAGCAGCACGAACGCGATGCCTCGCGGATCGAAGCCGAAGCGGCCGTTCTTGGCCTGCGCCGCGCGGCCGCCCTGGAACAGGCCGCAGTCGATGAGAAAGCGCAGCTTTCCCGCATCGACGAGGAAGCACGAGCCGGTGACCTCGCCGGCCGCGCCGTGGAATTCGAGACGCATCGGCTTGACCGTAATCAACAACAGCGGCTGGCGCAATGTCAGACTTGCGGTATGAAACCCGCAATCCCGCGCGCTCTGCGCTGGCTGTGGGCGCTCGCCCTCTTCGCTGCGTACACAGCGCCCGTCCTCGCGCACTGCGACACCCTGAACGGTCCGGTGGTGGCTACGGCTCGCACGGCTCTCGAATCCGGCAAGGTCGAGCCGGCGCTGGTGTGGGTACGCGCCGACGACGAAGCCGAGATCCGGCGCGCCTTCGCGCGCGCGCTGGCCGTGCGCAAGGCGGGCGGCGAGGCGAAAGAGCTCGCCGATCTGTACTTCTTCGAGACGCTGGTGCGCGTGCACCGCGCGGGCGAAGGCGCGCCTTACGCCGGCCTGAAGCCGGCGGGCGCCCCCGAGCCGGCCGTGGCCGCCGCCGAGCAGTCGATCGCATCCGGAAAACTCGCTCCGGTGGCCAAGGCCGTCACGCAGCGCATCGAGTCCGGCCTGCACCGGCACTTCGACGCCCTCATGGCGAAGAAGAAGCAGCGCGACAAGGACGTCGAGGCGGGGCGCGCGTATGCCAGCGCGTACGTCGAGTACGTGCACTACGTCGAGCGGCTGTTCGATGCCGCCGAGACGCTTTCCCCGGGGCAGCCCGTTCCCCTGCCGCATGGGCACTGACCCTGGCTGCATCGACTGCACGGCGAACGTGCTGAGCGCCGCGCGCCTGATGCGCGATACCGGCGTGCCTTACGTCGTGGTCACGGAGCGCGTCGAAGACCGGCTGGCCCCGCTCGGCGTCATTTCGGCCGATGACGTCGTCACGCGCGTGCTGGCCCTGGAGTTGGATGCGCGCGTCCTCACCGTGGGCGACGTGCTCGCCACCAAGGCGGCGCCGGCGGCTTGACGCCGGCTGTAGTTCCAGTGGAAATTGCGCGGAGCATGAGCGACCTGAATGATCCGCGCGTGCTGTTCGCCGCCGAGCGCACTCTGATGGCGTGGAGCCGCACGGCCGCGGGACTCATGGCCCTCGGCTTCCTCGTCGACCGCAGCACGCTGCTCGTCCCCGCCGCGCAGGCCCGGCCGGCCTTTGCCTTGTGGATCGGCCTCGGCTTCGTGGCACTCGGCGTCATACTGAGCGGCCTGTCGATCACGCAGTACCGGCGCTCGGTCGCCGGGCTTCGTCCGGTCGAGATCCCGCAGGGCTACTGGGTCAACCTGTCGGTGTACGCAAGCGCCGTGATTGGCGCTCTGGGCATCGCGCTCGCCGCGTTTCTGCTCGTGTCGTGACCATCGACTGGACTCACTTCACGCCGTGGGCTTCGCTCGCCGGCGGCATGCTGATCGGCGTGGCCGCGGCAATGCTGCTGCTGCTCAACGGGCGCATCGCCGGCATCAGCGGCATCGTCGGCGGCCTGTTCCGCCCGATTGCCGGCGACGTCGCCTGGCGCGTGGCGTTCGTCGCCGGCCTGCTCGTTTCACCCGTGGCAGTCGCCCTGTTCGCCCGCACGCCCTTCCCGCGCATCGAGGCGGGCTTCGGCACGCTGCTCGTCGCCGGCCTGCTCGTCGGCCTCGGCACGGCCTACGGCTCCGGCTGCACCAGCGGTCACGGCGTGTGCGGGCTGTCGCGGCTCTCGCCGCGCTCGCTGGTCGCCACGGCTGCCTTCATGGTCGCCGGCGTGGCGACGGTATTCATAATGCGGCACGTCGCATGAACTCGGCGCTCGCCTTCGCCGCCGGCCTGGTCTTCGGCGTCGGGCTGATCGTGTCGGGCATGACGGATCCGGGCAAGGTGATCGGCTTCCTCGACGTCGCCGGCGCGTGGGATCCCTCGCTCGCCTTCGTGATGGGCGGAGCGATCCTCGTCGGCTTCTTCGCCTTTGCCTTCGCCGAGCGGCGCGCGCGCACCTTCCTCGGCGCCGCGCTCCAGCTGCCGGGCAGACGCGACATCGACGCGCGCCTCGTCGGCGGGGCGATCGTCTTCGGCGTCGGCTGGGGGCTCGCCGGCTTCTGCCCGGGGCCTGCGCTGGTCTCCTTCGGCAGCGGGCAGGACAAGGCTGCCGTATTCGTGCTGGCCATGCTCGCCGGCATGGCGCTCTTTACGGTTGCGGAGCGTTATACGGCGGGCCGTCCAGATCGCTCGTGATTTCCAGGCGATAGTGCTTCTGGTTGAGGTGCTGCACGACGTCCTCGAGCTCGTCCAGCGTGAAGCGGTACTTCGTTTGCGGCGCCCACCGCGCCACCATGTCGCGCAGGTCGGCGAGCGACCGGACCTTCGAGCGCTCGCGCGAGTGCATGCGCTCGTAGTGGCAGTCCCCGCAGTACGTCTCGTAGAGCAGGCGCCCGCGCTCGGGATCCTGCGCGCCGGCGCCTCCGCTGACGGCGAGCGCGGCGAGCAGCGCTGCACGCAGGGTGGTCACCATGCGCCCATCATGCGCCGGCGCGCGGATCGCGGATTGATCCAGCGCAAGCGGGTCAGGCAGGCCGCTTCGGACAGCCTCGTGGCCGATCGACCGGTTCGAGCGGGCAGCGGTTCACTTCGTCGCGCGAGCGCTGCAGGAAGCAGGTGAGCGCGCTCGACATCGCCGCCAGCGACCAGAAGAGGAAGAAGCCGATCGAATAGGCGGCGAGCCGCCCGGCGTCGAAGTCCGACGGATCGAAGATGTTGAAGAAGACCATCTCCGCCACGCCGGCGGCGACGAACGACGGCCACAGGATCAGCATCAGCCTCATGAGGCCTCCTGCGCGATGCGCCAGGTGCCGCGCGGGTCCTCGATGACCACGCGCCAGCGTCCGCGCGGCAGCGGCCCCACTTCCCCTTCGTAGACGCCCGAGGGCTGCGGCGCGAGGCGCACGCGCACGTCGTAGCCGGCGCGCGTGGCATGCGCCAGATGCACGAAAAGGGCCTCCGGCTTCTGGCCGTCGAGGCGGACCTTCATCCGTTCGCCTTCCAATTCCACTGCGGCCGTGATGCCCAGCCGGCGCGCGTTCTCCTCGCGCGCGATGCGCTTGTTGATGGCGAGGCCCTGCCGGTAATAGTCCTCCGCGACCAGGCCATCGGCGCTGGCGAATGCGATCCAGATCGTCGCCGCGCCGGCGACGACGACCGCGGCGGGGCCGGAGATGAGGAGCCAGGGCCACAGCTGCCGGTACCAGGGGCGGGGCATGTCGCTCATCGCACGATGAACACCGACGATTCGCGCACCTCGACGCCCTCGACGCCGATCGCGCGCAGCTGGAACTCGATCTTGTGCGAGCCGGGCTGCACGGCCCGCGCCGGCACGCGCAGCTTGATCGGCACGCTGCGGCTCGCGGCCGCCGGCATGCCGATGATCGCGTCGCCCCAGACGTGGATGCCCGGCAACCCGGTCACCACGATGTCGAAGGCGCGCGCCTCCTCGACCACGTTCATGACCTGCAGGCGATACACGTTCTCGATCAGCTCGCCCTCCACTTCGCGCGCGATCGCCGCGCGGTCGCGGATCACGTCGAGCTTGAGCGGCACGCGGAGGTAGAGGCTCGCGGCCATGGCGGCGACGATGCCGAGCAGCAGCGCGCCATAGACCAGCACGCGCGGCCGCAGCACGCGGCCGCTCGAGTAGCGGATCAGCCCGGGCTCGCGGCCGAGCTTGTCCATCACCTGGTTGCAGCCGTCGACGCAAGCGGCGCAGCCGATGCAGTCGTACTGCAGCCCGTCGCGGATGTCGATGCCGGTCGGGCACACCTGCACGCAGATGCCGCAGTCGACGCAATCGCCGCGGTCCCCGCCCTTGCCGCGGGGATCGCCGCGCTGCGCGTCGTAGGTGATGACCAGCGTGTCCTTGTCGAACATCGCGCTCTGGAAGCGCGCATAGGGGCACATGTACTTGCACACCTGCTCGCGCATCCAGCCGGCGTTGCCGTAGGTGGCGAAGCCGTAGAACAGGATCCAGAACGTCTCCCACGGGCCGGTCGAGAACGCCAGCACCTCGCGCCACAGCTCCTGGATGGGCGTGACGTAGCCGACGAAGGTGAAGCCGGTCCAGAGGGCGAACGCGATCCAGGCCGCGTGCTTCGCCGCCTTCCTGGGGAGCCTCGCCGCGACGGAACCCTTGTCCAGCTTGATGCGCGCGTTGCGATCGCCCTCGATCACGCGCTCGATCCACATGAAGATCTCGGTGTAGACCGTCTGCGGGCAGGCGTAGCCGCACCAGATGCGCCCGGCCACGGCGGTGAACAGGAACAGCGACAGCGCCGCGATGATCAGCAGCACCGCGAGGTAGATCACGTCC
>DASSPL010000470.1:0-18117 GCA_035699685.1 Burkholderiales bacterium
CTGCCGCCGCGCGAGTTGGCCCACTCGATGTGGGCGCGGAAGTTGAGGCCGGCGGCATAGAAGTTCCCGGGAATGACCGGCGGCGGCAGCTTCATCAGCGCGGCAGCTTGACGTAGTCGGCGAGGGGAATTCCGGCGTCCAGCTTCTCCAGGCGGGCCTTCTCGGCGGCGGTCAGCCGCTGCGCGACCCGGAGCACTTCCTCCGCGCGGCCGAAGGGCACGAAGCACACACCGCATTCGTCCGCCACGACCAAGTCTCCGGGATTCACCTCGATGCCGGCGATTTTCACCGTTACGTTCACGCCGAGGGTCTCGACGCGCCACTTGCCGGTGATCGGGCTCACGCCGGCCGACCAGATCGGATAGCCGATCGAGCGGGAGTGGTCGATGTCGCGCACCGCGCCGTCGACGATCGCGCCGGCCTCGCCTTGCCGCTTGCCGATGCTCGCCATCACGCCGCCCATGCTCGAGATGCCCGCGACGCCCTGCACCACCAGCACATCGCCCGGCTCGGCAAGGTTGTGCGCCTCGATGTCGGCGAGGCCGGAAGTCTTGAGCATCGAGGGCGACTTTCGGTTCAGCACCGTCAGCGCCTGGCCGACGATGCGCGCTTTCGGATCGGTCGGCTTCAGCACCGTCGCGGGCACGGCGCCGGCAATGCCGCATTCGTCGAGCGCATCGGACGTCGTGCCGGTGAGATCTCCGAGGGCGCGGAATCCGCCGATCACATTTGCCGGCAGCCGGGGCAGCTCGGTCATGCCGATGGCCTCGGGCTTCAGCTTTCCGAGCGGAGTTTTCGCCATAGAATGTCCCGCGCATCATGGCTGACCCCGCTCCGTCGTTCAAGGCAAACCCGCGCAAACCTCGCCTCGTCCTACCCAAGGGCGCGTGCGATACGCATTTCCACATCGTAGGCCCGCCCGAGCGCTTCCCGTACGCCGCTGATCGCAGCTACACGCCGGCGAGCGCCGCTCCGAAGGAAGCGCTCCTCGCGCTGCACAAGCACCTCGGCATCGAGCGCGGCGTGGTGGTGCAGACGCTCGTGCATGCATTCGACAATTCGGCCTCCGAGGATCTCCTCGCCACGAACAGGAATTACCGCGGCGTCGCCCTTCTGCCCGCCACCACGGACACGCGGGAACTCGCGCGCCTCGACAAGGCCGGGTTCCGCGGCGTGCGCTTCCACTACATGGACGAGCCCGGCAGCGGCGTGCCCTTGGAGGAAGTGCTGGCCATGGCACGGCGCCTCGCCGACATCGGCTGGCATCTGCAGATCCATACGCACGGGCCGCGCATTGCGGAGATCGCGAAGGCTTTCGAGGCCGCGCCCGTTCCCGTGGTGATCGATCACATGGGGCGCATCGATGCGTCGAAGGGCGTCGAGCATGCGCACTTCCGCGCCCTGCTCGCGCTGATGAAGAACAAGCACGTCTGGGTGAAGGTCAGCGGCTCCGAGAGGATTTCCAGGAAACCTTCCCCGTGGCCGGACGCTGCACCGTTCGCAAGAAAGCTCGTATCGGAGTTCGGCGATCGCTGCGTGTGGGGCACCGACTGGCCGCACCCCAATCTCGCCGAGGTGCCCGACGACGGCGACCTCACCGATCTGATCGGCCAGATGGCGCCCACCGAGAAGGAACGCCAGGCGCTGCTCGTCGACAATCCCCGCCGGCTCTATGGCTTCGCGGCTTAAGGACAAGGTCGCCATCATCACCGGCGCCGGCTCCATCGGCCCGGGGTGGGGCAACGGCCGCGCAACCGTGGCGCGGTTCGTGGAGGAAGGCGCAAAGGTCTTTGCCGTCGATCTCAAGAAGGAGAGCCTGGCGGAAACCATCGCCAAGGCGCCGGGCATCCACACGCATCTCTGCGACGTGACGGACGGCGCGGCGGTGAAAGCGATGGTCGATGCCTGCGTCGAGCGCTTCGGGCGGGTGGACGTCCTGGTCAACAACGTCGGCGGCTCCGCGCCGGGCGGACCGGTGGAGATGACCGAGGAGGCGTGGAACTCGCAGGTGGACTTCAACCTGAAGAGCGTGTTCCTCGGCTGCAAGCACGTGCTGCCCGTCATGGAGCGCCAGGGCGCCGGGGCCATCGTCAACATCGCATCGACATCCGGCGTGCGCTGGACCGGCTCCGCGCAAGTCGCCTATGCGGCCACCAAGGCCGCAGTGATCCAGCTCTCCCGCGTGGTCGCCGTGCAGTACGCGCCCAAGGGCATCCGCGTGAATACGGTGGTGCCGGGACAGCTCCATACGCCGATGGTCGAGGCGCGCCTCGCGCGCCAGCGCGCCGGCGGCGACGTCGAGGCGCTGCTCAAGACCCGCCTGAAAAGGATTCCGCTAGGCTTCGCCGGCGATGGCCGCGACACGGCCAATGCGGTGCTGTTTCTCGCCTCCGACGAGGCGCGGTTCATCACCGGCGCCGAGATCGTCGTCGACGGCGGCATGACGGTACGCTGCGATTAACCACGGAGGAGTGATGCAACTGCTCAAGCTTCTGCTTTTTCTGCCCATCCTGGCGTGGGCGCAGGCCTACCCGGCGAAGCCGGTGCGCATGATCATCGGCTTCCCCGCCGGCGGCCCGGCCGACATCTTCGGCCGCTCGCTCGCGCAGGGCATGGGCGCGGAGCTCGGCCAGACGGTGGTGGTGGAGAACATCAGCGGCGTCGGCGGCGTGATCGGGGTCGACCGCGGCCTCAAGGCGGCGCCCGACGGCTACACCATGGTGTTCAACAGCGCGTCGCCGCTGGTCATCGCGCCGTTCTCGATGGCCAAGCTGCCTTACGACGTGAAGAAGGACATCGCGCTCATCACGGTCGCGGTGCGCGTGCCGGAAGTGCTCGCCGTGAACCCGGGTTTGCCTGTAAACAGCTTTACCGAGCTGCTGGCCTACGCGAAGTCGAACCCGGGCAAGGTGAACTTCGGCTCCGCCGGCAGCGGCAGCATCACCCACCTCGCGGGCGAGCTGCTCAAGTCGGAGGCGAAGATCGACATCGTCCATGTGCCCTACAAGGGCGCCGCGCCGGCGGTGACCGACCTCGTCGGCGGGCAGGTGCAGATGGGCATCTTCGACGTGCCGGTGCTGCTGTCCCACATCCGCGCCGGCAAGCTGAAGGCGCTGGCGGTGACGAGCGCCAACCGCGCGCCGACGCTGGCCGATGTGCCGACCACGGTCGAGCTCAAGTACCCGAACGTCACCTCGGATAACTGGTACGGCTTGATCATGCCGGCGGCGACGCCGGCCGACATCCAGAAGCGCGTCCATACCGCGGCGATCGCCGCGCTCAATTCCGCCGCGGTAAAAGAGCAGTTCGCCAAGGTCGGCGGCGTGCCCTCGCCCGGCTCGCCGCAGGAGTACGCCCGCTTCGTGGCGGAAGAGCAAGCCAAGTGGGGCAAGATCGTCCAGGCCATCGGCTTCAAGGAGCAAAACTGATGATTCGCTTCATCGCCGCATTCCTCTTGATCGCGGGCGTCGCGCACGCGCAGCCCTACCCCTCTAAAACGATCCGCATCATCGTCCCCTACGCACCCGGCGGCACCACCGACATCGTCGGACGGCAGATGGCGCACCGCATGTCCGAGATGCTCGGCCAGCCGGTGATCGTCGAGAACCGCACCGGCGCCAACACCGCGATCGGCGCCGACGCGGTGGCGAAGTCGCCCGGCGACGGCTACACGCTCCTCTTCACCAATGACGCCACGTTCGTGCTGAACCCGGTGCTGTTTCCGGCGCTGAGCTACAACGTGCAGCGCGACTTCGTGCCGGTGGCGACGGTGACGTACGTGGCCCTGGCGCTGACCGTCAACGCCAGCACGCCCGTCAGCACCATGAAGGAGCTCGTCTCCTACATCCAGGCGCGCAAGGGGCAGCTGAGCTATGCCTCGTTCGGCGCCGGCAGCCAGCCGCACATCATGGGCGAGATGTTCAAGACGCTCACCAAGACCGACCTGGTGCATGTTCCTTACAAAGGCGCGGGCCCCGCGGTGAACGACGTGCTGGGCGGCCAGGTGCTGTTCACGTTCCCGGCGTTTCCCACCATCCAGGGCCACCTCAAGGGCGGCAAGCTGAAGGTGCTCGCGGTGAGCGGCGACAAGCGCGTGCCGCTCGCGCCCGATGTGCCCACCTTCGCCGAGGCCGGCTTCAAGGAGATGGACATGGGCGCGTGGTACGCCTTCCTCGCCCCGGCCGCGACACCGCGCGAAGTCGTGACGAAGCTGAACGGCACGGTGAATGCCATCCTCAAGGACGCCGCTTTCGTCGAGAAGAACATGACCAGCCAGGGCATGGTGCCGATGGTGATGAGCCCCGAGGAAATGGGCGCCTTGATGCGCAAGGAGACCGAGCGCATGACGGGCATGGTGAAGGCGTCCGGCGCAAAGGTTGAATAGCGCGGTACGCCCGCGCCACGCGGCCACGCTGGTCGCGTGGCGCGAGGGCCCGCGCGGCATGGAGGTCCTGATGGGCCGCCGCGCAGCGCGGCATCGCTTCGTGCCGCACCACTACGTCTTTCCCGGCGGCCGACTGGACGCCGCCGACCTCAAGTCGGTGGTGAAGACGCCCTTGCGGCCAGAGGTGCAGAAGGACCTGTGCTCCCATTGCTCGCCGGCAATGGCCCAGGCGCTCGCGGTGGCCGCGGTGCGCGAGACGTTCGAGGAAACCGGCCTCGCGCTGGGCGAACCAGGCGCCTTCGAGCTGCATCGGCTGGACTACTGGCTGCGCGCGATCACTCCGTCGTCGAGCCCGATCCGCTTCCATGCGCGCTTCTTCGCCGCCGAGGCGAAGCACTTCTCGGGAAAGCTGCAGGGCAATGGCGAGCTCCTCGACCTCGACTGGCGGCCGGTCGACGAATGTCTCAAGCTGCCGATCGTCGACGTCACCGAGTTCCTGTTGCGGCGTCTCGCCGCCGGACAGACGTTCGACGACGTGTCCCTCTTCTCCTTCCGCGGCGGGAAGGTCGTGCTAGGCCGGGAGCGCTAGGCCGGCGCCTTCGACACCGAGCGCGGCGAGGCGCTCGCGCCCTTCCGCCAGGGCGCGTTGCAGCGCGGCGTGCTGGTCGGCGAACGCTGCAAAACCCAGCCCCGCCTGCGCGGCCGCCTCGATGGCCTGCGCGACTTCGTCGGCGGCGCGGTCGTAGCCCGGCACCATCAGGCCGCTGGCGTAGAACCGCTCGAGCATCTGCGCCGCGCGCTCGGCGATTTGGTTTGCTTCCAGCTTGCGCTCGGCCAGGTACAGCCAGCCGAACTGCGCGTGGCGCCGCTTGTCGCGCAGCATCAGCTCGAGCGCCTGGGTCATCGCCGGCACGCGGGTCGCGGCGAGCGACGCTTCAAGCAGGGCAGCCTCGAGATGCTCGCGCAGCGCGACATACGCGCCGACGTAGGCGTCGAGGCCGAAGTCGGCGTCGAGCACCTCGCGGTGCAGGGTCTGGTTGAAGCGCTGCGCATAGGCGGCATTCGAAGGCTGCGCGATGAAGCCGCCCAGCCGCTCGGCGAAGCCGTGGCACGCGTCGAGGTGCCACGCCTCCTCGCTGCCGCGCAGCGAGAGGAAGTACTTCGGGTCGCTCTCGCGCTGGCGCTCGAGGCAGAAGCGCACGAGAAGCGACGGTGTCTCGGACAGGCGGCCGAAGAGCAGCCACGCGCGGTGGCTCCAGGCGAGCCGCGCCGCCTCGCGCGACGCCGGGTCAAGCTTTTCGGTATGGAAGCCCGGCCAATCGATGGCGCGCGAAGGATCCCAGCGGCTGTCCTTGGCGCGGTTGTAGAGGTCCCAGATGCTCTCGACCGACGGCTCGAGATGCAGCGGGAAGCGGTACTCCTGGAGAATTCTTGCCGTCAGAACGTGCCGAGCTTGGGATGCGTGAACGGCGGGATGTCGATGCCGAGTCCCTTGAAGCGCTCGCGCACCCGCTGCATGGTGGCGATGAACACAGGCTTCTCGTCCTCCTCGAACTGCGCGCCGAGGCCGGCCTCGCAGGTCAGGCGGTCGATGCGGTTTTCCTCTTCGGTGATCGGCGAAGCCGGCGCGAGCCACGGCACGCGGTAGCCCGCCAGCTCGACGTTGATGGTGGTGTCGATGAAAGCCTGGCGCATGCGCTCGATCTCGTCGGCGCTCATCTGCGGCAGGCGCCACTCGACGTAATGCCAGCCGAACGCGCAGTGGCGCACCTCGTCGCGCAGGATGAGGCGCAGCGCCTTGTTGGCGGTCGGGTGGGTCGCCTTGTCGATCATCAGCCTGAACCAGTCGAAGGCGTACTCCTCGAGGCCGCACACCAGGGCGGCGATGATCTGGTCGACGCTGGTCTGCGGGTCGAGCGCCATCTTGCGCACGCCGTGGCTGCCGATCGCCTTGGTGAAGTCGGCGTGCACCGGCGCCGGGATGTAGCCGCCGAGCCTCTCGGCCATGCGGTAGCAGGTCTCGGCGTGGCGCGCCTCCTCCTGCGTGCGCAGGGCGAAGAACAGCGCCATCTCCACCGGCAGGCGGTCCTGGGTGAAGCGCACGCTGAGCGTCGGGCTCTCGGAGATCGCGCCGTACTCGCCCCAGCCGCGCCGGCTCCACCAGTTGCGCGCCGCCTCGCGGTGCTCGTCATCGAGGCTGTCGGGGTCGAGCGCCTCCCAGTCGATGTCGCGCTGCGGGTCCCACTGGTTGCGCGTTGCCGCGAGGTAGAGGTCGCGCATACGCGGGATCGCCGTGTCCATGGCCAGCGGAAAGCGGCTCTCCGGGCGGTCGAGGAGCGGCGCGGTCGCGGTCGTGGTGCTATTCATGGAATCGACGCAAAGTCTTGAGGAGAAACGATCATAGCATCGCGAGTGTTATGATGAATTGGACATGAAGAGCAATGATCCGGTGGTCGGGCCAGAGGCAGAGCAGACGTTCTTTGCAGACCCCGCAATCGACCGGCTGGTCGGCATGGTGTTCTCGCTCACGGCCGAGGTGCATGTCCTGCGCGACCGGATGAAGCTCCTCGAAGATGCGCTCGCCAAGCGCGGCCTGGTCGACCCCGCCGCGCTCGACACGATGGTTCCGGACGGCGCGCTGGAGGCGAGCATCGCCGCCGAGCGCAGCGCGCTGGTGCGCCACGTGCTCGAGGCCCTGCCCGGCCGCCTCGCCTCGAAGTCCTGACCATGGCCGCGCTCACGCTCTTCGGCAGCCGCGAAGCCAACGCCTTCCAGGAGTTCATCATGGAGGCGCGCACGTGGTGGGCGGCGGAGCTTTTCCCGCGCCTGCGCGAGGAGTACGAAGTGCGCAAGCGCCTCGCCGAGCAAGAAGGCCGGCGCGTCGGGAAGGCCGAGGACGTGGCCCTGCTCTTCTCGCGCAGCACGCTCTACCAGTACTTCTGCTGGCTCGAGCGCCACGTGCAGAAATCGAAGTACTCGTCGTCGCGCTGGGGCCTCGTCGCGCAGCTCGCACGCGAGCCCGAGCGCGCCGAGGAGCGTCTGGCCGCGGCGAAGAAAGGCCCGCTCGAGCTCGACAGGAGCCTGCGCGTGCCGGAGTACTACGAGGCGCACGACATCCACCAGCATCCCGGCAACCTGCACCGCGATCCGCATGCGGCGCTGGTCTACGAGGCGAGCGCGCTGTCGATCCATCCGAAGACGAAGAAGAACGAGCTGCACGAGCGCTTCGTCGAGGTGGTGCGCCGCGAAGGCGAGTTCAGCCGGGTGCTCGACATGGGCTGCGGCTTCGGCAAGAGCACCGTGCCGCTCGCGCACGCGTTTCCCCGTGCCGAGGTGATCGGGGTCGACGTCTCGGGGCCGTGCCTCGAGCTCGCCGCCGCCGAGGCCGCCAGGAGCCGCGTCGCCAACGTGCGCTTCCGCCAGGCCGACGCCGCCGACACGCGCCTGCCCGGAGGGAGCTTCGACCTCGTCACGTCCACCATGCTGCTGCACGAGCTGCCGGGGCCCGCGGTCGAGGCGACGCTTGCCGAGACGCGGCGGCTGCTCGCGCCCGGCGGCGTGTCGATCCATCTCGACTTCCGCACCGAGGACCCGTTCTGGCAGTTCATCATGTACGGGCACGGCGTGCGCAACAACGAGCCGTTCCTCGAGCCGCTGATCCGCATGGACCTCGCCGACGCGTACCGCCGCGCCGGCTTCGACGAGGTGAGGATCGAGCCCTTCGCCGAGCGCGAAGGCGCCACCGACCCGTCCAATCCGTTCTGGCGCTTTCCGTGGGCGGCGATCATCGCCCGCAAAGTTTCTTAAAGGGAGACACCCCGATGCAACGCCTCTTGCTTGCCGCAGCACTCGCCCTGCCGATCATGGCAGCGGCGCAGACGAAATGGGACATGGCGACGCCGTACGCGGACACCGAGTTCCAGACGAAGAACGTCCGCCAGTTCGCCGACGAGGTGAAGAAGGGCTCGGGCGGCAAGATCGACATCACCGTGCACAGCGCCCAGTCCCTGATCAAGAACCCGGAGATCAAGCGCTCGGTGCAGACCGGCCTCGTGCCGGCGGGGGAGCTGTTCATGTCCAACCTCGGGCCCGAGCACCCGCTGTTCGAGGTCGACGCCATCCCGTTCTTCGCCTCGAGCTACCCGGAGGCGAAGGCGCTGTGGGACGTGTCGAAGGCGCCGATCTCGGCGCTCTTCCAGAAGCAGGGGCTGCGGCTGCTCTACTCGGTGCCCTGGCCCTCGCAGGCCTTCTTCACCAAGGAGCCGGTGAAGAGCCTGGCCGACCTGAAGGGGCGCAAGATGCGCACCTACAACGCGCAGACCGCGCGCCTCGCCGCGCTGATGGGCGTGATCCCGACCACCGTGCAGGCGACCGAGATCCCGCAGGCCTTCTCCACCGGCATCATCGACCTGATGTTCACCTCCGGCCCGACCGGCGTCACGACGCGCGCCTGGGAGTACACGCGCTTCTTCTACGACACCGGCGCCTGGGTGCCGAAGAACGTGGTGCTGGTGAACGAGGGCGCCTTCAAGAAGCTGCCCGCCGACGTGCAGAAGGTCATGCTCGACATGGCCGCGGTGGCCGAGAAGCGCGGCTGGGCGTGGAGCCAGGAGCAGAACGACGAGACGCCCAAGGTGCTGGCCAAGAACGGCATCAAGCTCGATCCGATCACGCCGCAGTTCAAGGCCGAGCTGCGCAAGATCGGCGACACGATGCTGAATGACTGGCTGGAGAAGGCCAAGGACGACGGCAAGAAGGTCGTTGCCGACTACCGCAAGAAGGTCCCGCAGTAGTCGCTGCAGGCGGTCTCCGGCGTATGCGCTGGAGACCAGCCGAGCAGTTCCTGGATCCGCTTTCCTGACAGCGGGCGGCGCGGCCGGTCGATCGGCCCGCCGTACCCCAGGTTGGTCTCCCCATAGCGCCAGCGCACGCCGAGCGCCCGCGCCATGGTTTCCAGCGGCCACAGCGCGCCCTGCGTGATGTTCATCGCCACAGGGGGCAGCTTTTCCGCTTCCAGCATGCGCACGAAAGCGTCCGCCACGTCCGGGGCGTAGATCCAGTCCCGCTCGGCGCCGCGCGCGAGGACCGCTTCCCTGCCCTCGCGCCGCATGCCGATCATCTGCAGGTGCGGGCTCAGCGTGTCGCGCAGCCCGGTGTCCCGCTCCCCGGGACCGAACACGGCATTGATGCGCCCGGCGGCCACCTCGACGCCGAGCGCCGGGCCGAGGTGCAGCACCGCGCGCTCCGCGGCCACCTTGCTGATGCCGTAGAGATTGAACGGCCTGAGGGGTTCATCCTCCAGCACCGGCCCTTGGCCCGTGAAGGCGGTCTCGCCGTAAACGGCAGACGAGCTCGGGTAGATGAACCGCCGCACCCCCGCCTGGGCCGCCGCTTCCAGCGCGCGAAGGGTGGCCAGCGTGTTGACCTCGAAGATGCGCGCCGCCTCCCGCTTCTCGCGCTCGGCACCCGCGGTGATCGCCGCGCCGTGCCATACGGCGTCTACGCCTCTCATCGCAGCCTGGAGCTTCGCCGTGTCGGTGACGTCGCCGCCCTTGTCGACCGAGAACTCGACCACCTCGTGGTCGCGCGCGCGCAGGGCCTCGACCAGGTTGACGCCGACGAACCCGCTCGCCCCGGTGACGAGGACTTTCACAGCGCCCTCGCGGCGGCATGGCCCTCGTAGACCGCCTCGAGCGCGGTGCGCGGCGCGAGGCAATCGCCCACCGCGGTCACCCGCAGGCCGGCGGCGCGCAGCGGGCCGAGGAGCCGGTCGTCCGCGGCGTTGAACTGGGCGACGACCAGGCTATCGAACGAGTGCTTCTCCAGCTCCCCGGTCGAGGTGTCCTCCACGACCAGGTCTTTCCCATCGTAGGTTTTTACGGCCCGCAAAGTGGCGATGCGCACCTTGAGCTCGCGCAGCCGCTTTCGCGTGGCGAGGTTGCTGTAGATCGTGGTGCGCCAGGCAAATCCCGCCACCGCGGTGAACACCGTGACCTCGAAACCGCGGCGCGCGAGGTGCTCGATAGCGCCGAGCGCGGCCCACTCCCCGGTCAGGTCATGGAACGCGAGCCGCTGCCCGAGCTTCTCCGGGGCCGCGAGCGCCTCTTCGACCGTAAGCGCATTCGGAAAAGGCTGCGGCGTCGAGCCGGTGGCGAGGATCACCGCGTCGGGCGCCAGCGCTCTGACTTTGCCGACGTCCGCCTCGGTCTGCAGCTCGATGTGCACTCCTGCCCGCTTCGCGCGCGCCAGCTGCTGCGCGATGAGCCCAAGGAAGTCGTGGCGCTCGGGCATGCGGCGCAGCCACAACACCTGCCCGCCCGCCTCCGGCTCCTTCTCCAGCAAGGTCACCTTGTGACCCATCTCCGCCGCCGTGGTGGCCGCCTCGAGGCCGGCGGGCCCCGCGCCGACCACCACGATTCGTTTTTGGGTCTTGGAAACCCCGGTCCAGTCGGCCTCGCGACCTACAGTGGCGTTCACCATGCAGGTGATGGCGAGGTTCTTCTCCAGCATCTGGGCGCAGCCCTGGTTGCAGCCGATGCACGTGCGCACCTCGGCCTCGCGGCCGGCGAACGACTTGCCGATGAGCTCGGCGTCGGCGATGTGGCCGCGCGCGAAGCCGACCATGTCGGCCACGCCGCCGGCGATCGCCTCCTCCGCCTCGGCGACGCTGCGGTACTTGCCGACCGCCATCACCGGCACGTCGTGCCCGGCCGCGCGCAGCACGCGGCGGATCTCGCGCGAGATGCGGCGGAACGGCGCGGCGTCGAAGTGCATGTCGGCGAACTGCGTGGCGAGCGAGTAGCTCATGTGGTAGGCGGAATGCGACACGTTGATGAAGTCGAGCGGCACCGCGGCGAAGATCTTCGGCAGCAGCGACAGGCTGTCCTCGAGCGTGAGGCCGCCGGGGATGAACTCGTCGCCGGAGACGCGGATGCCGATGGTGGCCTGGGCGCCGAGCGCGGCGCGCACGGCCTTGAGCACGGCGATGGGAAACCGCAGGCGGTTCTCCTCCGAGCCGCCGTACGGGTCGGTGCGCACGTTGGACGAGGGCGAAAGGAACTGCTGCAGCAGGTGGCCGTGGCCGAGGTGCACCTCGAAGCCGTCCATGCCGGCTTCGACGATGTTGCGGGCGGTGACGATGTGCGCATCGATGACGTGCGCCATGTCGTCCTCGTTCATCGCGTGGGGCGGCGCGCCGGTCGGGGACCAGCGCACCGGCGACGGACCGAAGGACGCGGTGCGCTCCCAGTCGCCCTCGATCTGCCGGCCGAGGTGGATGACCTGGCCGAAGAGCTTCGCGCCCTCGGCATGGATCGCCTCGGCGCAGCGCATGAAGGCGGGAATGGATGCGCGGTCGTAGCCCGCCACGCCCTGCGGCCGGCCGAGGCTCTCGCGCGCGACGCGGATCGACTCGAAGATGATGAGCGAGGCGCCGCCGCGCGCCCGCGCGCGGTGGTATTCGACGTGGCGCTCGCTCGGCATGTGGTGCACGCCGAAGTTGGTGGTGTGCGCCGGGACGAACAGGCGGTGACGAAGATCGACGCGCCCCACCCGGATCGGCTGCCGTGAAAGGGGATAGCTCAACTCGTCTTCCCGAGGATGGGCGGCTCGCCGATGCGGCGGAAGAGATACTTGCCGTGGCCGGCGGGCCCGACGATCTTTCCGTCCCGCATCACCGTGACCCCGCGCACTATCGTGCGCACCGGCCAGCCCTTGAACTTCCAGCCGTCGTAGAGGCTGTAGTCGCTGTAGGAGCCGAGCTCTTCGGCCTTCACGGTTCTCTCTTTACCGAGATCCACCAGGGCAAGATCGGCGTCCGCGCCGGGTTTGATATTTCCCTTGAGCGGATCCAGGTGGAAGATCTTCGCGGGCGCCGAAGTGAGCAGCTCGCAGATGCGCTGCAGCGAGAGCCGCTTCTTGTGGTAGCCCTCGGACAGCAGCACCGGCAGGATCGTCGCCGTGCCCGGGAAACCCTGCGACGCGAGCCACAGCGGCTTGTCCTTGGTCGCTTTCTTGCGCGGCACGTGGTCGGAGGCGACCACGTCGGCAGTCCCATCGGCCAGCGCCTCCCACAGCGCCTCCTGGTCGTCCTTCGTGCGGAACGGCGGATTCGCGCGGCCCATGCCGCCAAGATCCGGCTCCTCGGTATGCGTCAGGTAGTGCGGGCAGATTTCGAAGGTGACCTCGCCGTAGCGGCCGCGCCAGCGGCGGATCTCTTCGATCGCCTCGCGCGACGAGATGTGCGGGAAGTACACGCGCGCCTTCAGCTTCTCGGCCATGAACATGGCGCGGATCGCGGGCTCCGACTCGGTGATCGGCGGCTTGGCCGCGGCCCAGTCGCGCAGCGACTGCCGGCCCGCCGCCTGGATCTCGCGCCGCAGCCGGTTGACGATCTCGATGTTCTCGGTGTGCAGCACCATCGTCGGCCGGCCGACGCGCGCCGACTCGGCGAGCAGCGCGTAGAGGTAGCCGTCGTCGGTGCCGTCGAGGCCCATGTAGCGCCCCTCCTCGCCCTTGAAGTTCATGAAGTACTTGAACGAGGTGACTCCGTAGTCCTTCACGTAGTCGCCGAGCTCCTTGATGTGCAGCTCGTTGCAGGTGGTGAAGTGGAAGCCGTAGTCGACATGGCAGCGCGTGCGCGCGTACTCCTGCTCGCGCTTGTAGACGTCGGTGTAAGCCTCGTTGTTGAGGAAGTAGCCGAGGATGGTGGTGAAGCCGCCCTGCGCGGCGTACACCGTCTCGGTCGAGTACTCGGTGATCTTCTCGCCGAAGCCGAAATGCACGTGCGCGTCGATGAGGCCCGGAAAAACGTGCAGTCCCCGCGCGCTTTCCTCGGCGATGCCGGCGGGTGCGGCGGCGCCGGGGTCGAGCAGCGCGGCGATGCGGCCCTTCTGCACCAGCACGTCGCGGCGCTCCGGCGCCCGGTCGGGAAACACGACGGTACCGCCGCGCAATACGAAATCAGTCATAGCACCTCGAGAGTCTTCCTAAGCTCAGCTTCATCGATATCGGCCGCGATGCACACCAGCCGGTTGCCATGGTCCGCATCCGGCCAGTCGCGGAAACGCTGCGGCGGGTGGAATACGCCCTGCACGCCTTGTACCAGCACGATCTCCCCGCTGCCCTCCATGCGCAGCAGTCCCTTCACGCGCAGCAGGCGCGCGCCGAACCGCTCCGACGCGAGGCGCGTCCACGCCGCCCAGCCCGGCCATGAGGCGGAGGGCGGGCGGAAGGCGAATGCCCGCAGGCTGCCGGGCCGGGCATGCGCGCGGATCGGGCCGAGCTTGTCGATTCCCGCCGTCCTGTGGCGCGGCGTGGCATGGCCGGTGAAGGCGGCTGCCGGGTCGCTCACCTGGACGGCGTGTGGGTTGATCGCTTCGACACCGGCGATGGCGGCTGTCGGATCAGCCAGGTCGCGCTTGGTGATGACGATCCGGTCCGCCATTGCCACCTGCCGGTCGAGCTCCGGATGCTCCGTGCGTGCCGTCGCGAAATGCTGGGCGTCGACGGTGCAAACGACCGCCGCGAGACGGAAGTCCGCCGTCAGCAGCGGATGGCCGAGGAGGATGTGCAGGAGCGGCGCCGGGTCGGCGGCGCCGCTCGTCTCGATCACCACGCGCTCGAAGCGCGGCACCTCGCCGCGCGCGCGGCGCCCGAGCAGGTCGGCGAGGGTCTCGTGCAGCGCGCCGGTGTTCACGCAGCACAGGCAGCCGGCATCGAGCAGCACGACGTTGTCGCTCGCCTGCGCCACTACGAGCTGGTCGAGCCCGATCTCGCCGAGCTCGTTCACCACCACCGCGGTGTTGGCGAGCGCCGGCGAGCGCAGCGCGGCATTGAGGAGCGTGGTCTTGCCGCTGCCGAGGAAGCCGGTGAGCAGGTACGCGGGAACTAACGAATTGATTTGACGGATATTACAAGCGCGCCTACGCTTTCGCCATGAAACCCTGGGACGGCATCATCAGCGAGGAGGAGCAGAAGGCCTACCAGGCCGCCGGCTTCGGCCGCTCCTCCGGCATCGGGCGCCGGCCGGCGCTCCTCATCATCGACGTGCAGTACCGCACCATCGGCACCACGCCGCGCCCGTTCTGGGAGTCGATCAAGGAATTTCCGACTTCCTGCGGCGACGTCGGCTGGAACGCGGTGCGCAAGATCGCGCTGCTGCTGGCCGAGTTCCGCCGCAACGGCTGGCCGGTGCTCTACCCGCACGTGGCGCCGAAGAACAAGGCCACCGACAGCGGCCGCCTGGCGGAGAAGGTGCCGGCAATCATGGACATCCCGGAGCGCGGCTACCAGTTCCCGCCGGAGATCGCGCCGCGCGAGGGCGACGTGCTGCTACCGAAGAAGCACCCGAGCGCGTTCTTCGCCACGCCGCTCGTGAGCCACCTCATCGACCTCGGCGCCGACACGCTGGTCGTCACGGGCTGCACGACGAGCGGCTGCGTGCGCGGCAGCGTGGTGGACGGGTTCGCCTACAACTTCAAGTGCGTGGTGCCGCACGACGCGGTCTACGACCGCAGCGCCACCTCGCACGCCGTCAACCTGTTCGACATGGCGTCGAAATACGCCGACGTCGCGACGACCGCCGAAGTGCTGGAGATGCTGCGGCCCTTGGGGACGACGGCAGGAAAGGCGGCAGCGGCCTAGTCGACCCTGATATTGGCGTCGCGGATGACGCCGGTCCACTTGCGCAGCTCGCCCTTCACCACCTTGTCCAGGTGCTCGGGGGTCGAGCCGACCGTGTCGCCGCCCTGCTCGAGCAGGCGCTGCTTCACGTCGGACAGCTCTATGACTCGCGCGATCTCCCTCTGCATGCGGCCGACGACCGCTGCCGGCGTGTTCGCCGGCGCGAACAGCGCGTACCAGGAATCGACCTCGTAGTCCGGCATCTTCAGCGCCTCGGCGACGGTAGGGACGTCGGGCGCGCCCGGGTTGCGCTTGCGCGTGGTCACGGCGAGCGGACGGAGCTTGCCGCTCCTGACGTGCGAGATGACGGCGGGCATGCTGACCATCAGCAGCGGGACCTGGCCGCCGAGCGTGTCGGCCACGGCGGGACCGCCGCCCTTGTACGGCACGTGCAGCAGGTCGATGCCGGCGCGCAGCTTCAGCAGCTCGCCCGCGATGTGCGACGGCGTGCCGTTGCCCACCGATGCGAACGACAGCTTGCCGGGCTGCGATTTCGCGCTTGCCACCACCTCCTGCATGCTGGCGAGCCGGGCGTCCGGGTGCGCCACGATCAGCTGCGGCACGCTGACGATCAGGGTCACCGGCGTGAAATCCCGCTCGATGTCGAACGGCGCCTTGTACAGGATCGGATTGATGGTGTGCGACGAGAGCGTGAAGAGGAAGGTGTAGCCGTCCGGCGCGGCCTTGGCGGCGGCCTCGGTGCCGACCATGCCGCCGGCGCCGCCGCGATTCTCGATCACGATGCTCTGGCCGAGCGCCTCGGCGAGGCGCGGCTGAACGATGCGCGCAATCACGTCCGTGCCGCCGCCCGGCGGATAGGGAACGATGAAGCGCACCGGCTTCTCGGGCCAGTCGGCCGCGAACGCCGCGGTGGCGGACAGCAGGCTGAGCAGCAGGAGTGCGGTTTTTTTCATGGGATGTCCCTTCATGCGTTGCTTGCGGCGAGCAGCTCGATCTCGGACGTGAGAGCGCTCTGCACCGATCGGTGCTCGCTCTCGATCTTGGCGACCCAGGTGCGCGCCTGCTCGGTGTCGGCGCGGCGCGCGACCGCCTCCGCCTGGGCGCAGTAGCGGGTCAGCGCCGTAGCGCCGACATTGGCGCTGCAGCCTTTCAGCGAATGCGCGGAGCTCGCGAGGGCCGAGGCGTTCCCCGCGCGCAGCGCGTCCTTCAGCTTCTCCACCAGCGCCGGCGACTCCGCCAGATACACCTGGATGACGCGGCTCAGGAGCTCGGGCCGGCCGTTGGTGCGCACGCTGCCCAGCTGGTCGAGCACCTGCCGATCGAGCGCCTGCCCGGACTTGCGCTCCGCGCCGGCCGCGGGGGCCGCAGCATGCGCGTCGGATGCCGGCGCCGCGGCCGGGTCGTGGCGCGCCGCGGCATGCGCCATCCAGCGGCCGATCAGCTCCTGCAGGGCGAGCATGTTGAAGGGCTTGCTCAGGTGGTCGTCCATGCCCGCGTCGAGGCATTCCTCGCGATCGTGGGACATGGCGTTGGCGGTCAGCGCGATGATCGGAATGCGCCGGGCGCTCGAGCTGCGCTCGAGCTGCCTTATGGCGCGCGTCGCCTCGAAGCCGTCCATCTCGGGCATGTGGCAGTCCATCAGGATCAGGTCGAAGCCGCCGTGCGCGTAGGCGTCGAGCGCTTCGCGACCGTTGTTGACGACCGTGACGCTGTACCCGGAGATCTGCAGGATGCCGAGCGCCACCTGCTGGTTGATGACGTTGTCCTCGACGAGCAGGATGTTGCCGCGCACGGCAGCCGGCGTCTCGGCGGCCGGCTTCGGGGTGGCGCGCGGCGCGAGCGCCTCCTGCGGGCGCCCGGACATGACGTTGACCAGCGTCTCGTAGAGGGTGGTCTGGCGCAGCGGCTTGACGACGCAGGCGTTGAAGCCGGCGGCATGCGCCGCATGGATGTCGGCGTGGCGCCGCGTCAGCATCACCAGGCGGACCTTGCCGATGTCCGGGCGGGCGCGGATGCGCCGGGCGAGCTCGAAGGCATCCAGCCCCGGCAGCCCGAAGTCGATCACCGCCATGTCGTAAGGCACGCTGCGGAACGCCGCCTCGGACAGCAGCTCGATGGCCTGCTTGGGCGACTCGGCCAGCCGGACGCTCATCTGCCAGCTGGTCATCTGCGCATGCAGGATGCCGCGCTGGGCGGAGCTCGCCTCGAGCATCAGCACGCGCACGCCGGTGAGCAGACCGATCGGCGCCGCGGGTGGCACGGCCACCGGCGCGGCCTGCTTCTCGAACCGCGCCGTGAAGGAGAAGGTGGAGCCGGCGCCGACCTCGGACTGCACGTGGATCCGGCCGCCCATCATCTCCACCAGCTGCTTGCTGATCGCCAGGCCCAGCCCCGAGCCCTCGTGCTTGCGCGTGGTCGAGCCGTCGGCCTGCGAGAACTCCTCGAAGATGCGCGCCTGGGCCGCCGGGCTGATGCCGGGCCCGGTATCGGCCACCTCGAAGCGCAGGGTGGCGTGCTGGGCGGTATCGGCGACGCTCTCGACGCGCACCAGCACCGAGCCCTGCTCGGTGAACTTGATCGCGTTGCCCAGCAGGTTGGTCAGGATCTGGCCGAGGCGCAGGGCATCGCCCTTGACATGGGTCGGCAGGTCGGCCGGGATGCTGCAGGCGAGATCGAGCCCCTTGCTGTGGGCCCGCTCGGCGAGCAGCTCGACGATGTCCTCGACCGTGCGGCGCACGTCCATGTCCGTGTGCTCGAGCTCGAGCTTGCCGGCCTCGATCTTCGAGAAGTCGAGCAGGTCGTTGATGATGCCGAGCAGGTTCTTGCCCGAGCGCTGCACGGTCTCGGCGTACTTGCGCTGCGTGGCGGTAAGGCCCGTCTCGAGCAGGAGCTCGGTCATGCCCAGCACCCCGTTCATCGGCGTGCGGATCTCGTGGCTCATGCGGGCAAGGAAGGAGCTCTTGGCGTGGCTCGCCGCCTCCGCCGCCTCGCGCGCGAGGCGCAGCGCTTCTTCGCTGCGCTTGTGGTGCGTGACGTCGCGCGCCACGGCGATGCGGCCCATGCAGCGGTTGGCGCCGTCCAGCAGCGGC